>NZ_JBHWKU010000046.1:0-60795 GCF_042730645.1 Streptomyces sp. NPDC059906 | reverse complement strand
GGCCGGCGCCCCCGCCCCGCGGGGACGCCGGCCCGTGCGGCTCAGACCCTCGCCAGGCGCCGCGCGAGCACCTCGTCGGCCAGCCCGTAGGCCACCGCCTCCTGCGCGGTGAACACCTTGTCGCGGTCCATGTCCGCGCGCAGCGTCGCGACGTCGTGGTGCGTGTGGCGGGCCAGCACCTCCTCCACCTGGGAGCGGATGCGCACCATCTCCTTGGCCTGGAGCGCGAGGTCGGACACCGTGCCCTGGCGGCCGCCGCTGGCCGGCTGCCCCAGCAGCACCCGCGCGTGCTCGAGCACGAACCGCCGCCCGGGGTCCCCGCCCGCCAGCAGCACGGCCGCCGTGGACGCCGCCTGCCCGACACAGAACGTCGAGATCGGCGCCTGCACGAAGGTCATCGTGTCGTAGATCGCCATCAGCGACGTGAACGAGCCGCCGGGAGAGTTGATGTAGACGGCGATCTCGCTCTCGGGGGCGGACGACTCCAGGTGCAGGAGCTGTGCGATCACGACGTTGGCCACGCCGTCGTCGATCTCGGTCCCCAGGAAGATGATCCGCTCGGACAGCAGCCGGCTGAACACGTCGTAGGACCGTTCGCCCTGCGGGGTCCGCTCTACGACGTTCGGAATCGTGTAGCTCCCCATGTCACAGTCCCATCCGTCGCCTGGTGGCGGCCGGACGCACGTCCGCGAGGGACTGCACGACCTGGTCCACCATTCCGTACTCCCTGGCCTCCTCGGCCGTGAACCAGCGGTCGCGGTCGCCGTCCCGGGAGATGGTCTCGGGGCTCTGACCGGTGTGCTCGGCGGTGATCCGCTCGATGGTCCGCTTGGTGAAGTCCAGGTTGTCCGCCTGGATCTCGATGTCGGCGGTGGTGCCGCCGATGCCCGCCGAGGGCTGGTGCATCATGATCCGCGCGTTCGGCAGCGCGTAGCGCTTGCCCGCCGTGCCGACGCTCAGCAGGAACTGCCCCATGCTGGCGGCGAAGCCCATGGCGAGCGTCGAGACGTCGTTGGGGATCAGCCGCATCGTGTCGTAGATGGCGAGTCCCGCGTGCACGGAGCCGCCGGGGCTGTTGACGTACAGGCTGATGTCGGTGCGCGGGTCCTGCGCGGACAGGATCAGCAGCTGCGCGCAGACCCGGTTCGCGGAGACCTCGTCGACCTGCGTGCCGAGCAGCACGATCCGCTGGTCGAGCAGCTGCTCGGCGAGCCGGTCGTCGAACCGGGTCGCGGGGGTGTCGCCCTCCTCGGCCCTGGGCGTTCGGGCCGGGGCGGGGCCGGCGGTGAATGGAGACATCGGCGCTCCTTGTCGAGTCGTGGCCAGTCGTGGTCAGTCGTGGCCTGTCGTGCGGGGGTGGTGCGGGGTGCGCGGCCGAACGGCACCGCGGTTCCTCCACTCTCGGCCCACCGAGGCCCGGACCGGGGACTTCTCTGCCCGCGGCAGATTCGCCACCGGCAGAGCGATGAGTTCCGCGGTCCGAGCCGGTCGACAGTGATGACCCTGTTCCGCTCCCAGGAGGTAGTCATGAGCACCGACGGATTCACCACGTGCCTGTGGTTCGACGGCGACGCCGAGGACGCCGCCCACTTCTACGTCTCCGTCTTCAAGAACTCCGGCATCGGCGCCGTCACCCGCTACCCCGAGGGAGCACCGCAGCCCGCCGGCTCGGTGCTCACCGTCGAGTTCACCGCCAACGGCCAGAAGTTCGTGGGCCTCAACGGCGGCCCGCAGTTCCGGTTCAACGAGGCGATCTCCTTCCAGATCACCTGCGAGGACCAGGACGAGGTCGACCACTACTGGAGCAGGCTCACCGAGGGCGGCGGCGAGGACGGACCCTGCGGCTGGCTCAAGGACAGGTTCGGCGTGTCCTGGCAGGTCGTCCCGCGCCGGCTGGAGGAGATGTTCCGCGACCCCGACCCCGCCAGGGTGGCGCGGGCCAACAAGGCGATGATGTCGATGCGCAAGCTCGACATCGCCGCACTGGAGCAGGCGTACGCCGGGGAGTGACGCGCACCGACCCCCACCCCACCCCCATCCACACGCACGTTCGCACAGGAGGCGGCAGTCATGGCCGTGCAACCCGAAGGGGCCCCTTGCTGGGCCGACGCGATGTTCACCGACGTCGAGGGGGCCAAGAGCTTCTACGGCGACGTCCTCGGCTGGACCTTCGGCGAGTCGTCGACGGAGTTCGGCAACTACACCCAGTGCTACGCGGACGGCAAGGCGGTGGCCGCCGTGGTCCCGCCCCCGCCCGGTCACGAGGACCGGTCCCAGTGGTGCCTCTACTTCGCCTCCCCGGACACGGCGGCGACCGCCGGGCGGATCCGCGAGGCGGGCGGCGAGCTGCTGCTGGAGCCGATGAGGGTCGGCGACTTCGGCACCATGTGCCTGGCCCGCGACCCGAGCGGGGTGGTCTTCGGAGTCTGGCAGGGCGACAAGCACGAGGGCTTCGAGGCGACGGCCGTCCCCGGCGCGTACTGCTGGGCCGAGGTCTTCACCCGCGAGCCCGCGAAGTCGGACGCCTTCTTCCCCGCGGTCTTCTCCTACCGGGCCCGGCAGATGCAGGACGACCAGGTGGACTTCCGCCTCTTCGACCTCGGCGGCGACCCCGTCCTGGGCCGCATGGCCATGACGGAGGACTTCCCGCCCGAGGTCCCGCCCTACATCAACGTCTACTTCACCGTCGGCGACTGCGACGCGGCCGTGGCCCGCGCCACCGAGCGGGGCGGCATCCTGCGGTTCGGTCCGGTCACGACCCCCTTCGGCCGGTTCGCGGCGCTGTGCGACCCGCAGGGCGCGAGCTTCTCGGTGATCGACGTCACCACCACCGAGGGGGAGATGCCCAAGGTCACGGACGTCTCCTGAACCCTGTCCGGACACCCCGCCGGGCCATGGCATGATCGAGCGCATGCGTGAACGTGCAGTGGCCGCGTGCGACGGGGCTTCGAAGGGAAACCCGGGACCGGCCGGCTGGGCCTGGGTGGTCGCCGACGCGTCGGAGACCCCGGTCCGCTGGGAAGCCGGCCCGCTGGGCAAGGCCACCAACAACATCGCCGAACTGACAGCGCTGGAGCGCCTGCTGGCGTCGACCGACCCCGACGTGCCGCTCGAGGTCCGGATGGACTCGCAGTACGCCATGAAGGCCGTCACCACCTGGCTGCCCGGCTGGAAGCGCAACGGCTGGAAGACGGCCGCCGGCAAGCCGGTCGCCAACCAGGAGCTGGTCGTGCGCATCGACGAGCTGCTCGGCGGCCGCTCCGTCGAGTTCCGCTACGTACCCGCCCACCAGGTGGACGGCGACCGGCTCAACGACTTCGCCGACCGTGCCGCCAGCCAGGCGGCCGTCGTCCAGGAAGCCGCGGGCAGCGCTCTCGGCTCCCCGGAGCCGCCGCCCGCACCCGACGTTCCGGCCGCCCGCAAGGCATCGCGCCGGGGGTCGTCCGGCGCGACACGAAAGAGCGGCGGCGGCTCCTCGGCCCGCACCATCAAGGCGAAGTTCCCCGGACGCTGCCTGTGCGGCCGCTCGTACGCGGCCGGCGAGTCCATCGCCAAGAACGACCAGGGCTGGGGCCACCCGGAGTGCCGCACGGCGGCCGCCGGATAACCCCGACGACCCACGGCCGTGCAGCCCCCGTCCGCGGCCCCTGCCTTGCTACTCTGCGGTCCCGAATAACCGTAATGACCGTTATGAGTGCATACCAGGGGTGTGTGTGAAGGTCGCCTGCGTCGGCGGTGGGCCCGCCGGACTGTATCTGTCGATCCTGCTGAAGCGGCAGGACCCGGACCATGACGTCACCGTGTACGAACGCGATCCGGAGGGCTCCACCTACGGCTGGGGCGTCACCTACTGGCGCGGACTGCTCGACCGGCTTCGCGAGCACGACCCCGACTCCGCGCGCGCCGTCGAGGAGCACTCCGTGCGCTGGCGGGACGGCGTCGCCCACGTCGACGGCCTCGCCACCCGGCACCACGGCGACGAGGGCTTCGGCATCGGCCGCCACCGGCTCCTCGCGATCCTCGCCGCCCGCGCCCGCGAGCTGGGCGTGCGCCTGGAGTTCGAGCACCCGGTCACCGGCGCCAACCCGCCTGCCGCCGACCTCGTGGTGGCGGCCGACGGGGCGGGCAGCGCCCTGCGCACCCACCACGCCGACCACTTCGGCACCGAGATCACCGGCGGCCGCGACCACTACGTGTGGCTCGGCACCACCAAGGTCTTCGACGCCTTCACCTTCGCCTTCGTCGAGACCGGCCACGGCTGGATCTGGGCGTACGGCTACGGCTTCGGCCCCGAGGGCAGCACCTGCGTCGTCGAGTGCGCGCCCGGGACCTGGACCGGTCTGGGCCTGGACCGCGCCGACGAGGCGGAGGGGCTCGTCCTGCTGGAGAAGCTCTTCGCCGACGTCCTGGACGGACACCCGCTCACCGCGCGGTCCGCCGGCCGGGCCGGTGCCGCCTGGCCCGTCTTCCGCACCCTCACCAACCGCACCTGGTCCCGGGACAACCTCGTCCTGCTCGGCGACGCCGCCCACACCACGCACTACTCCATCGGCGCCGGCACCACGCTCGCCCTGGAGGACGCCATGGCCCTGGCCACCGCCCTGCGCGAGCGGGACACCCTCCCGGACGCCCTTGCCCACTACGAACGCGAACGCCGGGCAGCCCTGCTGCCGGTGCAGAGCGCGGCCCGGCTCAGCGCCCAGTGGTACGAGAACCTGCCCCGCTACATCCACCTGCCGCCGGAGCAGATGTTCGCCCTGCTCGGCCAGCGCCACTCGCCGCTGCTGCCGCACCTGCCGCCCCGGCTGTACTACCGGGTCGACCGGGCGGCCGGCCGGCTGGAGACCCTGCGCAGGGTCAAGCGCCGGCTGGGGCCCGTGATCGCGCGCACCGTCCAGGCCCGCAGACTCGCCGCAGGCGACGGACGGGCCCGCTCCGGGCGTCCCGACGCGGTGCCCGCGCACCGCGGATGACAGACTGACGCCATGGACGAGCGCACTTTCGGCAGGTCGGACCAGCACGCGTCGGTGGTCGGCCTCGGCACCTGGCAACTGGGCGCCGACTGGGGAGACGTCGACGACAAGGAAGCCCTCGCGGTGCTGGAGGCGGCGGCCGAGTCGGGGGTGACCTTCCTCGACACGGCGGACGTCTACGGCGACGGCCGCAGCGAGCAGACCATCGCGACCTTCCTGGCGAGCAGGCCCGACCTGCACGTCATGGTCGCCACCAAGATGGGCCGCCGGGCCGACCAGATCCCGCAGAACTACGTCCTGGACAACTTCCGGGAGTGGAACGACCGTTCCCGCCGCAACCTCGGCGTCGACCGCCTCGACCTGGTGCAGCTGCACTGCCCGCCGACACCCGTCTACTCCAGCGACGAGGTGTTCGACGCCCTGGACACCCTCGTCGAGGAGGAGCGCGTCGCCGCGTACGGCGTGAGCGTCGAGACCTGCGCGGAGGCACTGACCGCGATCGCCCGGCCGAACGTGGCGAGCGTCCAGATCATCCTCAACCCGTTCCGCATGAAGCCCCTGCGCGAGGTCCTGCCCGCGGCCCGCGAGGCCGGCGTCGGCATCATCGCCCGGGTGCCGCTGGCCTCCGGCCTGCTGACCGGCAAGTACACCAAGGACACCGTCTTCGCGGCCAACGACCACCGCAACTACAACCGGCACGGCGAGGCCTTCGACCAGGGCGAGACCTTCTCCGGCGTGGACTACGCCACAGGGGTGGAGGCCGCCGCCGAGTTCGCCGCGCTCGCGCCCGAGGGATACACCCCGGCCCAGCTGGCGCTGCGCTGGATCGTCCAGCAGCCCGGCGTGACGAGCGTGATCCCGGGCGCCCGTTCGCCCGAGCAGGCCCGCGCCAACACGGACGCCGCCCGGCTGCCGGAGCTGTCCGAGGACACCCTGGCCGCGATCGGCGACCTCTACGACCGGCGCGTCAAGGACCAGGTCGAGGGCCGCTGGTAGGCGGCCGACGGATGAGCGGTCCCGGCCTCACGGCACCAGGAGCAACTGCCGCTCCCGCTCCTGGTCGCCCGAGGCCGCTCCCTCGTTCCGCGCGGTGAAGGCGTGGGACAGCGTCTCGCTCGCCGCCTCCACGGCCTGCGGCGTGCCCTGAACGGTGACCGTCACCGGTGCGGACAGCGCGCCGCCCGTCGTGCGCGCCGCCGAGGAAGCGTCCGGGGCGTGCGGGGCGTCGAAGGTCGCGGTGTGCACGGTCGCCCCCTCGTCCGCGGGCCGGCCGTCGGGAGCGCCGAAGACGCCCTCCAGTGCGCGGACGATCGCCCGCGCGTCGTCGATGCCGCCGCCGTCGAGTGTCACGGTGAGCCGAGTGTCGGACATCCTGCGCCTTCCTTGTCGCGCCTGGGTCGGTCCCGGCCCGTGTAACCGTCCCCCGATCCCCCAAACCGGGCGTCACCGCCCCGGCCCGGCGCCTGAGTACCGGGATCCCGGGAACAGGGAAGAGGACGCAGGCGACGGTCATCGGGAGGACGACGTGAGGGACGCGGAAGCGGCTGAGGGCTCGGGCCGGCGCAGGGGCCGCAACGAGACCGAGGAAGAGCGGGCCGACCGGATGTGGACCGAGCTGATCCAGGAGGTCCGCGTCGCGCAGATGGGCGTGCAGATCCTGTTCGGCTTCCTGCTCACGGTCGTGTTCCAGCCGAAGTACGAGACCCTCTCGGACACCGATCAGATGATCTACCTGATCACGGTGGTCCTCGGCGCCGTGACGACCGGCGCCCTGATCGGCCCGGTGTCCCTGCACCGGCTGGTCTCCGGACGCCGGGTGAAACCCCAGGCGGTGCGGTGGGCGTCCCGGCTGACCGTGCTCGGCCTCGTGCTGCTGCTCGCCACGACCGCCTGCTCGCTCCTGCTGATCCTGCGGGTCGCGACCCACGACGGCTTCGTGCCCTACCTCGTCACTGGCGTGGTGCTCTGGTACCTGCTGTGCTGGTTCGGGATCCCGCTGTGGACCCGGCACCGTCACACGGCACGCTGAGGCGCCCGGACCCCTGGACGTCCGGATCCCAGGGCGCCCGGGCCCCCGGCCCCGCGGACCCGGGCGGTTCAGCCCTCGGCGGTCAGCTCGGCGAGGAAGTCGTCGACACGCACCTGTTCCCGCCCCGGCCGGACCACCGCGTGGGTCTCGCGCAGGAAGGCCTCGACGGCCGCGGCCCACACGAACACCACCGCGCGGTGGCGCTCCCCGTCGGCCCGGTCGTCGCCCAGCAGCTCGATGCGCAGCTCGTCCCACATGCCGCGCGACTCCGGGCGCAGCCGCACGTCGCCCACGCCCACCGGCCGGGTGAGCCCCTCGGCGACCATCTCCCGGTCCAGCGTCCAGCGGGCGAGCACCCGGCCGTCGTGGCTGAAGACCGCCGTGAGGGCGAACGGGTCCGCCGCGTCGTACGCGAGGTGCGCGAGCACCGGGAACCGGTCGGCGGTGGCGCCCGCCTGGAGCTGCACGACCAGGGTCTTGTGCACGACGGTGTTCACGGGGGCCTCCAGGAGGACGGACGTAGAGCCCTCTAGTACCCCGCCCACCGGCAAGATGCTCAGTCATCCGGGTGATTCGCCCGTCCCCGGGTTTCAGTCGCGCCCGAACGCCTCCCGCAGGGCGGGCAGCATGGTCTTCTCCGACCAGTCCAGGAAGGCGGGTTGCGACTCGCCGCCGATCTGCACCAGGGCGACCTCGGTGAACCCGGCCTCGACGTAAGGGCGTACGGCCGCCACGAAGGCGTCCGGGTCGTCGCCGCAGGGGATGGACTCGGCGACGTCGTCCGGCGTCACGAACTGGGTGGCCGCCTCGAAGGCGTCCGGGTGCGGCAGTTCGGAGTTGACCTTCCAGCCGCTGCCGAACCAGCGGAACTGGGCGTGGGCCCGCTCGATCGCGGTGTCCCGGTCGGGGTCGTAGGAGACGGGAAGCTGGCCCACCCGCGGCTTGCCCCCGCCGCCGTGCCGGTCGAAGGCCTCCAGCAGTCCCGGCTTCGGCTCGGTGGCGATCACCAGGTCGGCGAACTCGCCCGCCAGCTCGCAGGAACGCTCGCCGGAGACGGCGACGCCGATGGGCGGCGCGTCGTCCGGCAGGTCCCACATCCGGGCCGACTCCACGTCGAAGTGCGCGCCGCGGTGGTTCACATGACCGCCCTCGAACAGCGCCCGGATGATCTCCACGGCCTCCCGGAGCATCTCGTGCCGCACGTCGACGGACGGCCAGCCGCCGCCCACCACGTGTTCGTTGAGGTTCTCGCCCGAGCCGAGACCCAGCCGGAACCGGCCCTGGGACAGCAACTGCAGCGTCGCCGCCTTCTGCGCCACCACCGCCGGGTGGTAGCGGAACGTCGGACAGGTCACGTACGTCATCAGCGGGATGCGCGAGGTCGCCTGCGCCGCGGCGCCCAGCACGCTCCAGGCGTAGGGCGAGTGGCCCTGCGCGCGCAGCCAGGGGAAGTAGTGGTCCGAGGTCACCGAGAAGTCGAACCCCACCTCCTCGGCCCGCACCAGATGGCCGACGAGTTCACGCGGGCCGGCCTGCTCGGTCATCATCGTGTATCCGATGTGTGCCATGGCGGCCGGGTCCCCGCCCGGCCCGAGGGAAAACAGGTGTGAACGGGGTGGAAGGGGTCAGGCCGCATCGTCCCGGAAGGTGCCCAGGAACGCGGTGAGCGCCCGCTCGTTGGCGCCGGCGTCCCAGTCGCCGGCCGGCGTCGTCCAGCGCAGCGAGAAGCTGCGCCCGCCGCCGAGCAGGAAGCCGCGGCCGAAGGTGCGGACCCGGGTGCCGTCGTCCCGGACCAGCCACTCCATGTCGGCCGCCGCGCGCCCTCGGTAGGTGGTCGCGCGGATCTCGCCGATCCGCCGGTAGCCGTCCGAGCGCGCGAGGCCCGGCTCGACGTCGTCGCGCCAGACGGCCACCGGGTCCGCGCCCGCGCGCCTGCTGTAGGTGACGGCGAGCGTCCGGGGGTCGCCGGTCGCGCCGAAGACCACCCGGTACGCGCCACCCGGCGCGCTCGCGGTGTCCAGGCGCCGCCAGCCCTCGGGAAGGGCGACGGAGAAGCCCTCCGGCGCGTCGTAGCGGCGGAACCCGGCCGGAGCGGGGACGCCCGGCTCCGACGGCGAGGCGCTCGCGCTCGGCCGGCCGGTGGGGGAGGAGGGGGACGCGGGGGAGGCCGCGGCGGGCGCGGAGCCGGTGGGCGGGGCGGCGGTCGCCGAGGGGCGCTGCCGGGCGCCCGTGGCGGCGCCGTCGCCCCTGCCGGGCAGTCCGTCGGTGACGGCGAAGACCGCGAGGACGGCGGCCGCGACCGTCACCAGGGCCAGAGCGGCCCCGGCGGCCACGGTCCGCCGCGAACGGTCGCGGCCCGCCTTCCGGGCGGCCGCGTACACGCCGCGCAGCCCGGGCCTGGTGGTCACCTCGGCCACGGCGGTACCGGGGTCCTCGGCCAGCGCCCGGGCGAGGGCCGCGCGCACCACCGGGCGGGTCAGCCGCTCCCGGGAGTTCTTGCGCAGCAGTCCCGTCACGGCCTGGAGGAGCGGACCGGCGCGCACCGGGGTGCGCAGCGGCAGCCGGTCCACCCCTTTCAGTGTCGCCTCGGGCCGGCCACGGTCACGGAACGGCGGACGGCCCTCGACCATCGTGTAGAGGATCGCGCCCAGCGTCCACAGGTCGGCCGCGGGACCGATCCGCTCGTCGCGGGCCTGCTCGGGCGAGGCGTACGCGGGGGCGGTCAGCCGCGGGGCGAGGGTGGCGCCGGCCAGTCCGAAGCCGGTGACGAGGACCGACCCCTCCTCGCGCACGAACACCTGCCCCGGGCTCAGCTCGCCGTGCGTCACGCCGTGGGTGTGCGCCGCCTCCAGCACCGCGAGCAGTTCCAGACCGACGCGCGCGGCCCGGGCGTAGCTGAACGCGCCCCGACGGTCGAGGAGGTCACCGAGCGGTACACCGGCGACCCATTCGGTGACCGTCCACAGCATGCCGTCCGCGACCACCGCGTCCAGTACCCGGGCGATCCGCCCGGGGCACAGCGACGCCATGGTCTCGCCGGTGCGGATCACCCGGCCCGGGGCCCTGCGGGCGGCCTCGCCCGCCCGGCCCTTGGGCAGCTCGATCCGCGTCACCAGGCACGGGTGGCCGGTCGTGGCGTCCTCCCCGGACCAGCAGACCCGGTTCGTCTCGCGCTGGACGACCTCGAACAGGCGGTAGCGTCCGGCGACCAGCTCGTGTGTGGAGACGTGCGCCCTGCCCATGGCCATCCCTCGCTCGCACCGCCGGTTCTTCGCTCGACCAGAGGTACGTCCGGGGCACCGGAGTGTGTTCAGCGACCGCGCGTCCCGGCCCCGTTTCTGACCCTTCTTCAAGAACCGGGGCCCGCAGTTCCGGCCCGCCGGTTCCGGGCCCGGCCCGACGTCAGCGCAGGCCGAAACGGTCCGCCCACACCGCCATGTCGCCCACCGTGGCGTTGCCCCCGCACACCACGAGCCCGACCCGGGCTTCGTCCCCCACCCGTTCCACCACCCGCCGGGCCGCCGGGAGCAGACAGCCGGCGGCCGGCTCGGTCCACACCTTGGCGTGCTCGGCGAGCGCGAGGCAGCCCCGCACGGCCTCCCGGTCCGGCACCACGAGCACCTCGGTGACCAGCTCCGAGACATGGTCGTACGTCAGCTGCGAGACGGACGGCGCGCTGAGCGTGGTGACGACCGACGACAGGGGCACCGTGAGCGGCCCGCCCGCCGCGAGCGCCCGCGACATGGCCTCGGCGCCCTCGGTCTCCACGCCCCAGACCCGCACCCCGGGCCGCAGCGCCCGCAGTGCCGCCGCCACGCCCGCGACGAGCCCCCCGCCCCCGATGCTGACCAGCACGTCGGTGAGGTCTGAGGCGTCCTCGGCGAACTCCAGCCCCACGGTGCCCTGCCCCGCGACGACCACGGGGTCGTCGAAGGGGTGGACCAGGGTCAGCCCCTCCTCCCGGAGCCGGGTGACCAGCGCGAAGGCACTGTCCATGCCGTCGGTGAGGCGTACCAGCGCGCCCGCCTCCTCGGCGATCTCCACGGAACGGGCCGGCGCCGTACGCGGCATGACCACCGTGGCCTTCACGTCCAGGGCGGCGGCCATCACCGCCACCGCGATGCCGTGGTTGCCGCCGCTGACCGCGACGACGCCCGCGGCCCGCTCGGCCTCGGTCAGGGACAGCAGTTTCGCCGCGGCCCCGCGCGCCTTGAACGAACCGGTGCGCTGGAGCAGCTCCAGCTTCGCGGTGACCGGGACGCCGAGCAGCGCGGACAGACCCGGGCTCGGCACGGTCGGTGTGCGTACGAGATGTCCGGCGATCCGCTCGGCGGCGGCTTCGATCTCCGTGATCGCGATCAAGGCAGTCTTCCTTCCGGGGGGGCGGGCTCAGTGCTGCTGCGGCTTCTGCGGGGTCGCCTCGCTCGGCCGTACCACGACGAAGCCCTCGCCCTCGAGCACCAGTTGTACGGCCTCGCCCGAACCGCCGCGCAGCATCGAGCCGATCGACTGCGAACGGTGCAGGGAGGTCGAGAGCCCCGCGGACCATCCGACGATCGCGTCCGTGTCGACGTGGACCGGGTACTGGTGCGAGACCGGGATGACCAGCGGATTGCCCTCGCACACCAGGCCCAGCCTGCCGTGTCCGGTGAAGACGCTGTTGAACAGTCCGCCCCCGGCGATCCCCGAGCCCTTCACGGTGGAGATGCGGTACGACAACGACGCGTCGAAGCACAGGACGTTGCGGCCGTTGACCGTGAACTCGTCGCCCGGCTCCACCTCGACGACGAAGCAGTTCTGGGCCTCGTGCGCGAACCAGGCCTCGCCCTGTCCGCGCACCGCCATCAGCGGCAGTCCCTCCCCGGTGACCGCGCGCTTGAGCATGCCGCCCACGCCCTGGCCCTTGCGCTCGAACTGCAGACTGCCGCGGTAGGCGATCATCGCGCCCTGCCGGGCGAGCATCTCGCCGTTCACGGCGTAACGGATGCACTTGGAGTTCTCGACGGTCATGCCCGGCGCCGTGGCGGGCCGCACCATGTGCTCGCTGGAAAAGAGGTCACCCTTCATGGGGTCATCCTTCAGCCACCGAAGAGTTGCGTCCAGTACGTGCCCGCCCGGCCCCCGCCGGCCAGACCGACGCCGATGTGGGTGAAGCCGGCCTTGAGGATGTTGGCACGGTGTCCGGGGCTGTTCATCCAGCCCTCCACCACCTCGGCGGGGGAGCGCTGACCGCAGGCGATGTTCTCGCCGACCGTGCGCCGACGGGCACCCGCGGCGGCGGCCCGGTCCCACGGCTCGCCGCCGTCCGGATCGGTGTGGGAGTAGAAGTCGCGGGTCACCATGTCCGCGCTGTGCGCCTGTGCCGCCGCGGTCAG
The DNA here is from genome assembly GCF_042730645.1 of Streptomyces sp. NPDC059906. Classification (NCBI taxonomy): domain Bacteria; kingdom Bacillati; phylum Actinomycetota; class Actinomycetes; order Kitasatosporales; family Streptomycetaceae; genus Streptomyces; species Streptomyces sp. NPDC059906. The sequence goes on along the minus strand of NZ_JBHWKU010000046.1, from coordinate 48,418 downwards.
CCGGGCGTCGACGGCCAGGGCGGGCAGCCCGGCCCCGGCCCGCTCGCGGTTGGTGAGGCCGACGACCTCCGCCGTCGTGCGGGCCAGGCCGTCCGGGGTGAGCGGCACGGCCCACAGCGCCGTCCAGTACGTGTCGCCCGAGGGCCCGCCGGTGACGGAGGCCCACCCGGCGTGCGTGAAGGCGGTGTCGTGCAGCGTGCGCCGGCTGCGCTCGGCGCCGAGGCAGTACGCGACGAACTCGGCGGGGGTGCGCGGGCCCGACACCAGGTGCTCGCCGACCGTGAGGTACGCGAACCCGGCCGAGACGACGCGCTGGTGGACCGAGACGCCGTCCCGGGTCTCGACGCTCAGCGTGCCCGCGGCGGCCATGGCGGCGGCGTGCGCGCGGGCCGCCGAGCGGAGCCGGGGATCGGTCCGTACGGCGGGCGAACCGGCCGCGGCACGGGCGGAGTTGACCAGGTCGAGGAACCCGTCGGAGCCGGCACCGGGCGCGGGCGGTGCCGTGGCCGGCGGCGCGTCGTCGGTCACCTCCACGCCGAAGTCCCGGGCCAGACCGGCGAGTCCGTCCGCGTACCCCTGACCCAGGGCGCGCACCTTCCAGCCCTCGCCGCGCCGGTAGAACTCCACGAGCAGCAGCACGGTCTCCCGCCCGGGGCGCGCGGGGGTGAACCGGGCGACGGCCCGGCCGCGGGCGTCGGTGACGCGGACCGTGGGGGAGGGGAGCGCGCCGAGCGGGGTGCCGGGCTCCGACGGGCCGACCGCCACCGTCACGCGGGCGGCGCCCGGCCGCAGCCGCGCCGGATCGACGGTGAGCGTGTCGTCCCGCAGCCTCGCGCCGGGTGCCTCCGGCTGGTTGTAGAAGACGAAGTCCGCGTCGCCGCCGACCTTGCCGCCGTCGTCCGTGACGAGCGCCGACACGTCGAAGCCGCCGGGCACCCGTACGCTCACGGGGCCGCCCGGCAGGGGGACGTTGCCCCCGGGGACCAAGTCGCTCATCGTGCCGTCCTGTGTCGTGGTGCGCGCTTCGGGCGTGGATGCCGGTGCCGGGTCAACGTCCGCCGGGCGGTCCGGGTTCCCCGGGCCCGCCTCAGTGCGACGACGTGGGCTCCGGGGCGATCAGGCCCTGCCGGTGGGCGACCGCGACCGCCTCCGTACGGCTGGCCGCGTTCAGCTTGGCGAGGATGTTGGACACGTGGACGCTGGCCGTCTTGGCGCTGATGAACAGCTCCTCCCCGATCCGGCGGTTGCTGTGCCCCAGCGCGAGCAGCCGCAGGACGTCCTGCTCGCGGGCGGTCAGCACCGCGGCGCCCGCCCCGGCCCGGGCCGTGCCCGCGAGCCGCCCGCGGCGGACCAGGTCGTCGACCCGCTCGCGCAGCACCGTCGCGCCGAGCCGGTCGGCCTCCCGGCGAACGCTGCCCGCCTCGTCGGCCGCCTCCTCGCGGCGGTCGGCCGCCAGCAGGGCGTCGGCCAGCCGCAGCCTGCACCGCGCCCGTTCGTAGGCGTCGCCGTACGTGAAGGCGGCCACCGCCCTCTCCCAGGCCGCCGGGTCCGGCGCCGGTCCGGCGACCCGGGACCACTCGGCCTCCGCGCGCGCCAGCCAGGCCTGCCCCTCCGGGCCCTGCGGCGTGTCGTCGTAGCCGTGCCCGGCGGACCAGCGGGCGTCGGCCAGCAGCTCGGCCGCCGTGTCCGACCAGCGGGCCACCCCGGCGTCGTCCCCGCCCCGGCGCAACTCGGTCACCGTGTCGGCGACGGCGGACAGCGCGAGGGTGGCCAGCCGCAGGGTCACGGTGGGCCGGGTGCCCGCCTCGGTGAGCGTCTCGACGCTGGAGCGCATCCACCGCACGGCGTCCTCCGCGTCCCCGCGCAGCGCCGCCGCGTCGGTCAGCACGACGCCCGCGACCATGCGCGCCATCCAGTCGAACGGCCCGTTCAGCAGGGCCCGCGCCCGGTCGGCCACCCCCGAGTCGCCGCGTGCCAGCGCCACGTACAGCCCCGGCCCGAGGGCGTGACCGTCCACGGCCGCGCGCTCCCCGGCGTGCTCGGCGGACTCGCGCAGCACCTCGTCCCAGTGGCCCAGCGTGTACTGCACGAGCAGCCGCAGATACCGCATCTCCCGCGGGTACGGCGAGGACAGCAGCCCGGAACGGCGGGCCCGGTCCAGTCCCTCGGACGCCCAGGGCAGGCAGTCCTCCAGGTCGCCGGACTCGAAGCAGCCGATGGCGAGGTTGAACAGCGCCCGCAGCTCCACGGGAGCGTTGCCCGCCCGCCGCGCCAGCTCGCGTGCCTCCAGGAGCCGCTCCCGGCCCGCCGAGGTGGAGCGGTTGCCGCCCTCCAGGCTCGTGAGTGAGATCAGCAGATCGGCGCGGGCGTCGGTGACCGCCAGCTCCTCGGCGGCCCGCAGCGCCCGGCGGGCCACCCGCAGCGCCGTCTCGTTCTCCCCGACCTGGCGGGCCGCCGTCACATGTGTGGCCGCCGCCCACACCCACGTCGACGAGGGTGGTTCGGCGGGGATCAGGCCCAGCGCCTCGCTGCTGTAGGCGTACGCGGACTCCAGGTTGTCGACGCTCAGCAGATTGCCGGCCAGGGTGTAGCGGACGCGGGCGGCCAGCTCCAGGTCCGCGTCCTGGCCGAGGCCGGCCAGCGCGGAGCGGGTGAGGGAGACCGCGCGGTGCAGCTCACCGGCGTGCACGGCGGCCGCGGAGGCGCGCAGCGTGAGCGTCACCGCGTCGGGTCCGGCGGGCCGCGCGGTGGTGTCGACCGCCGTCCACAGGTCGAGCGCCGTCTCGACGTGCCGCAGCTCCTCGGCGGGCGCGCCGACCCGCTGGGCGTGGTCGGCGGCCTCCAGGGAGGCGGCGAGCGCCTCGGGCAGGTCGTGGCTCTCGCGGTAGTGGTGCGCACGCTCGGCCGCGCCGGCGGACCGGCGGTCGGGACCGGCCAGCAGCCGGGCGAACGCGCCGTGCAGCCGGGCCCGTTCACCGGGCAGCAGGTCCGCGTAGACCGCCTCCCGGGCGAGGGCGTGCCGGAAGGAGTAGGTGTCCCCGTCGCCGGAGACCAGCAACTGCCGCTCCACCGCCTCGCGCAGCGCCGACTCCAGCTCCTCCTCGGGCAGCCCGACGGCGTCCCGCAGCAGGTCGTGGCCCACCCGGCGGCCCGCCACGGCGGCGGTGCGCAGCACCTGCTGAGCGGTCTCGGACAGCTGCTCGAACCGGATGAGCAGGACGTCGGCCAGCCCGCTGGGGACGCCCCCGGCCGGCGCGTCCGTGGCGGCGACCAGTTCCTCGGCGTAGAAGGCGTTGCCCTCGGCCCGCTCCACGATCCGGCGCACGGTGCTGTCCGGCAGCCGCCGCCGGCGCAGCGCGCGCACCAGCCGGGCCACGTCGGCGTCCGGCAGCGGCCGCAGCTCCAGCCGCTCCACGCCGGGCAGGCGCACCAGCTCGGCCAGCAGCGGGCGCAGCGGATGGCGGCGGTGCAGGTCGTCCGCCCGGTACGAGGCGAACAGCGCGAGCCGGTGTCCCGGAGCCCCGCCCGCCGGGCGCTGGAGAACCCCCCGGCCGAGCAGGAACCTCAGCAGGTCCCGGGAGGACTGGTCGGCCCAGTGCAGGTCCTCCAGGACCAGCAGCAGCGGTGCGACGTCCGCCAGGTCCCTCAGGAGGGCGGCCACGCCCTCGAAGAGCCTGAGGCGCGAGGGCGCGGCGTCGGCCGCGTCGTCCGGCCCGCCGCCGAGCAGCCGGTCGGCCACCGGATGCCCGGCCAGCACGGCGGCGAACCGCTCGTCGGCGGCGAGCAGGCCCAGGATCTCGGTGAACGGCAGATACGGCAGGCCCACGTCGCCCAGGTCCACGCAGTGACCGGTGAGCACGGTCGTCCCGGCCGCGGCGGCCCGCCCGGCGGCCTCGTCCAGGGTCCTGGTCTTGCCGACCCCGGCGTCCCCCGCGACGAGGACCGCGCGGGCCTCACCGGCGCGGGCGCGTTCCAGTACGCCGGTGAGACGCGCGAGTTCGTCCTCGCGGCCGACGAGCGGGCTGGTGAGTGAGGTCTGCGGCACGCCGCCCATCCTGACACGCGGGTCCGACAGCGGGCTTCCCGATTCCGGGGGCCCGGCCGCCGGCCCGCCGCCGGCGTCAGCGGTGCAGCGTGCTCGCCCAGTCGGCCGGGACCCGGCCCGCCGGGCCCGGGGACGGCTGGTCGGCCGGGTGGCTGCCGGGCGGGGCGAGGTCCGGGCCCGACTCGCGCACCTCGCTGCTCGCGTAGTCCCAGTACCACTCCTCGCCCGGCTCGAAGCTCTGCACCACCGGGTGCCCGGTGGACCGGTAGTGGCCGGTCGCGTGCTGTCCCGGCGAGCTGTCGCAGCAGCCGACGTGGCCGCAGCTCGCACAGCGCCGCAGGTGGAACCACCAGCCGCCGGCCGCGTCGCACTCGGCGCACCCGGTGCCGCTCGGCGGGATGGTGGGATCGATTCCGGTGTCGCTGGTCATACCGGCTCCTCGCTCGGTTCGGCTGTGTCCGTCTGATCGGTCTCCGCGGCGGTGAGCGGCAGCAGCACCTGGAAGCGGGTGTCCCCCGGCACGGACTCGACCTGGAGGCTGCCGTGGTGCTTGTCGACCACGATCCGCCAGGAGATGTCCAGCCCGAGCCCGGTGCCCTCGCCCACCGGCTTGGTGGTGAAGAACGGGTCGAAGATGCGCTCCCGGATCTCCGGGTCGATCCCGGTGCCGGTGTCGCGGAACTCCACCAGCAGCCGGTCGTGGTGCAGCGCCGTCCGCACGGTCAGCGTCCCCTCGCCGCCCGCGTCGTTCACCGCGGCGACGGCGTTGTCGATCAGGTTGGTCCACACCTGGTTCAGCTCCGCCGGATAGGCCGGGACCCGCGGCACCGTGCGTTCGTACTCCTTGACGACCTCGATCCGCGGGCCGATCTTCCCGGAGAGCATCAGCAGGGTGCTGTCGAGGAGTTCGTGGACGTCGACCGTCCGGTAGGGCGCCCGGTCCAGCTGCGCGTACTGCTTGGCCGCGTCCACCAGGTGGGAGATGCGGGCGGTGGAGTCCGCGATCTCGTTCATCAGCAGCTCGGTCTCGACCGTGTAGTTGAGCCAGCCGACCGCTCCCGGCAGGATCTCCTCGTCCACGGCCGCCGCGACCTGCTCCAGCCACTCGGTGTCCAGACCGGCCTGCACGAAGGTCGGCGCGAGCTGCCAGCCGTGCTCGATGCCGTGGTCCGCCAGCCAGTCGCCGAGGTCGTCCTCCCGGTCGGCGGCCTCCAGCGGGCTGAGCGAGGGCGCCTTGGCCACCCGCTCCGCCGTGCGCTCCTGGATCTCGATGAGCCCCGCGAGCGCCTCGCGGGAGAACGGGCCCTCGGCGATCACGGCGAGCTTGTGCCGCATCTTCGCCACCCGCTCCCGCAGTGTCGAGGTGGCCCGCACCGCGGCCGCCGCCGGGTTGTTCAGCTCGTGCGTGAGACCGGCGGACAGCGACCCCAGCGCCAGCAGCCGTTCGCGCTGGCCGATGGCGCGCTGGGTGTTCTTGGACCCGAAGAACAGCCCCTCCAGCAGGTGCACGGCCATGGGGAACCACTCCCGCATGACGGCCGCGAAGGTGTCCGCCGGGAGCACGAAGAACCGCGTCGGCTCGGTGACCCGCATCGAGTTGTTGTAGACCTGCGGCACCCGGTCGCCGACGTACGCCTGCATCGCGCCCGCGTACACCCCGGGCTGTGAGGTGCGGTTGGTTTCCACGTCGTCCGCGCCGACCCGGCGGGACAGCACGACCGTCCCCGCCAGCATCACGTAGAAGCAGGTGGCGTCCTCGCCCTCCGCGTACACCGGGCCCGGGTCGAACAGCTCCACCCGGCCCTCGGCGCACAGCCGGCCCAGCTGCTCGGGCGTCAGCTTCTCGAAGAGGAACAGCTTTCCGATCTCCTCGGGGCTGCACGGCATCGGCCGCCCGCTCACGACTGCTCCAGGTACCGGTGGACGAGCATCACGGCCATGGCTCCCTCTCCTACGGCGGACGCGACCCGCTTGGCGGACTCCGCGCGGGCGTCGCCCGCCACGAAGACGCCCGGGACGCTGGTCTCCAGGTGGTACGGCGGCCGGTCCAGCTCCCAGTCGCCCGGCGGCCGCCCGTCGGGGGTCAGATCGGGCCCGGCGAGGATGAAGCCCCGCTCGTCCCGCAGCACCGTGCCGTCCAGCCAGTCGGTCAGCGGGGCCGCGCCGATGAACACGAACAGCCACTGCGCGTCGACGAGTTCGGTGGCGCCGCTGACCGCGTCGCGCAGCGTCAGCCGCTCCAGGTGACCGTCGCCGTGCGCGCCCTCGACGAGGGTGGAGCAGCGCACCCGGATGTTGGGCGTCTCCTCGATCTGCTGGATCAGGTAGTACGACATCGACGCCTCCAGGGAGCCGCCGCGCACCAGCAGGGTCACCGACTTGGCGCCCCGGGCCAGGTACATCGCCGCCTGTCCGGCCGAGTTGGCGCCGCCCACGATGTACACGTCGTGGCCCTGGCAGGAGGCCGCCTCGGTCAGCGCCGAGCCGTAGAACACCCCGCAGCCGGCCAGGTCCTCGGTGCCCGGCGCGGTCAGCTGCCGGTAGGACACGCCGGTCGCCAGGATGACGCTGTGCGCGGCGATCGCCGAGCCGTCCGAGAACCGGACGACGCGCGCCGCGCCGTTCGCCTCCAGGCCGGTCACCTCGCGCGCGGTGAGGATCTCGGCGCCGAACCTCGCCGCCTGCCGCCGGGCCCGGTCGGTCAGCTGCCCGCCGGACACGCCGTCGGGGAAGCCCAGGTAGTTCTCGATGCGGGAGCTCTGCCCGGCCTGCCCGCCGGTCGCCGACCGTTCCACCAGCACCGTGCGCAGCCCCTCCGAGGCCCCGTACACGGCCGCGCCGAGCCCGGCCGGGCCGCCGCCGATCACCACCAGGTCGTAGAAGTCGGCCGTCGGCGTGGTCGCCAGGCCCACCCGGGCCGCCAGCTCGGGCGCCTCCGGCTCCACCAGCGGGGTCCCGTCCGGCGTGATCACCACCGGCAGCCGCTGCCCGTCCTGCCCGGCCGCCGACAGCAGCCGCCGCCCCTCCGGCTCGTCGGCGGAGTACCAGCGGTAGGGCACCTGGTTGCGGGCCAGGAACTCCCGTACCTCCGAGGACCCCGCCGACCAGCGGTGCCCGACGACCTTGGTGCTGGGCACCGGACGGTGGTCGCCGGCGCGCCAGGCCTGGAGCAGGTCGTCCAGGACCGGGTAGAGCTTCTCCTCGGGCGGGTCCCACGGTTTGAGCAGGTAGTGGTCCAGGTCCACGACGTTGATCGCGTCGATCGCCGCGTTGGTGTCCGCGTACGCCGTCAGCAGCACCCGCCGGGCGCCCGGGTAGACGTCCAGGGCCTGTTCGAGGAACTCGATGCCGTTCATCTGCGGCATCCGGTAGTCGGCGAGGATCACGGCCACCAGGTCGCCGCGGAGTTTCAGTTCCCGCAGCGCGTCGAGGGCCGACTCGCCGGACTCCGCGCGCACGATCCGGTACGTGGCGCCGTAGCGCCGCCGCAGGTCGCGGGCGACGGCGCGGGACACCCCCGGATCGTCGTCCACGGTCATGATGACGGTCCGTGTCTCCGCGTCGGCCTGTGCCATACGTCCCCCACGTCGAGCGGCCGGGTTCACGGCACGGCGTCCCCGTCACCGCACCGGCCTGCGGCCATCGTATGTTCGATCGAGGGTCCTCGCTCGGGCGGCGGGGGCAGGCCGCCGGTGTCCGTCCGCTCCCCCCGCGCGGCCGTGCGGGGGGCTTGGGGAAGACTGGGCTACGAGAACGACGTTCCCGCGACCCAGGGAGGGACCCGCATGACGCGCCCGATCACGGCAGGCTCGGACGGTTCACAGGAGAGCCTGGCCGCACTGGCCTGGGCGGCGAGGGAGGCGGTGCGCCGCGGCGCACCGCTGCACGTCGTGCACGCCTGGCGGTTCCAGGGGGAGGGGGTGGCCGGCGCGGTGGACCGGGAGACGCAGGAAGGGTGGGCGCGGGACGCCCTCGCCCGGGCGGTCGGCACCGTCGCCGAGCGGCATCCCGGTCTCACGGTGACCACCGACGTCCGCGAGGGCGACGCCGTCGCGGCCCTGCTCGCCGCCGCGGCCGACGCCGAGACGCTGGTCCTCGGCTCGCGCGGCCACGGCGCGGTCGTCGGCTTCCTGCTCGGCTCGGTCGGTCAGCAGGTGATCGCCGAGGCGACCCGGCCCGTCGTCCTCGTCCGGGCCGGTGACGAGGCCGCCGCCGAGGCCGGGGGCCGCGAGGTCGTCGTGGGCCAGCAGGGCGAGCCGGAGGACAGCGCCGACGTCATCGGGTTCGCGTTCGAGGCGGCCGCCGCGCGAGGCGCCACCGTGCGCGCCGTGCGGGCCTGGGCCCTGCCGACGGTCTTCACCTACAGCCCCGGCTCGATGGCACTCGCGGACGAGGCCGGGGGCCTGGAGCAGTACGAGCGCAAGGCGCTCGGCGAGGCGCTCGCACCGTGGCGCGAGCGCTTTCCCGACGTCCCGGTGGTGGAGCACGTGGAGATGGGCAGCGCGGGCCAGGTGCTGCTGACGGTGGCGGCGAACGCCCAGCTGATGGTCGTCGGCCGCCGCGCCCGCCGTACGGCCGTCGGCGCCCGGATCGGCTCCGTGGCGCACGGCGTGCTGCACCACGCGGAGTGCCCGGTGGCGGTGGTACCGCACACGTGAGCGGCCGCCGTGCCGCTCAGTCGGCCGTGGGCCGCAGGGTCTCCCGGGCCCTGGGCAGGATGTTGACGAGGTAGTCCTCGACGGCCGTGTCCAGGCCGATGTCGTGCTGGGCCCGCTCGGAGAGGTACCAGCGGTGCTCCAGCAGCTCGTGGTAGATCTCCGCCGGGTCCATCGCGCCGCGCAGCTCCACCGGCACGGCGCGCACGGTGGGCCGGAAGACCTCGCGCACCCAGCGGTGGGCGAGGACCTCCGGGCGGGCGCCGAGGGGGTCGCCCGGGGCGTAGTCGTCCTGGGTGGCCATCCAGCTCTCCAGGTCGTTGAGCAGCCGCCTGGCCTGGTTCTCCTCGGCGTCCAGGCCGGTCAGGCGCAGCAGCTGGCGCTGGTGGTGGCCGGCGTCGACGACCTTGGGCACGAAGGTGACCGTGTCGCCGTTGGAAGCGTGCTCGATCTGCATCTCGGCCACGTCGAAGCCGAGGTCGTTCAGACGCCGGATGCGGCGCTCGATGTAGTGGTACTTGCCCGCCGGATACACGGAGGTACGGGTCAGCTCCTGCCACAGGCTCCGGTAGCGGGCGCAGATCTCGGTGCCGAACTCGACCGGGTCGACGGAGGGGTGCAGCGCCCCCGAGGCCTCCAGGTCGAGCAGTTCGCCGCTGATGTTCACCCGGGCGAGGTCGAGGTCGTAGTCGCGCTGCCCGTCGCTGAGCCGGGGGTGCAGGTCGCCGGTCTCGGCGTCGACCAGGTAGGCGGCGTAGGCGCCCGCGTCGCGCCGGAAGAGCGTGTTGGACAGCGAGCAGTCCCCCCAGGCGAACCCGGCCAGGTGCAGCCGGACCAGCAGCACCGCGAGGGCGTCCATCAGACGGTGCATGGTCGCCGGGCGCAGCGTCGTCTCGAACATCGACCGGTACGGCAGCGAGCCGCCCAGATGCCGGGTGACCAGCACCGGTTCCAGCGCCTCACCGGCGGCGTCGGAGCGGCCGGTGACCACGGCCAGCGCGTCCACCGCCGGGATGGCGAGCCGGTCCAGGTCGCGCAGCAGCTGGTACTCGCGCAGCGCGGGCCGCTCGGCCAGCTCCTTGACGGCGATCACCTCGTCCCCGGCACGCGCGTAGCGGACCACGTGCCGGGAGATGCCGCGGGGCAGCGGCACGAGGTACTCCTCGGGCCACTGCTCCAGCGGCAGCTGCCAGGGCAGTTCGAGCAGGAGCGCGGGATGCTCCGGATTGGTGGCGCTGATCTGCAAGGCCATGCCCCGACTCTAGAACGCCCGTTCCCGGGCCAGGTCCGCGGCGTCCTTCACCGGCCCCCGGTGGACCGGACCGTGGCCCGGCAGCAGCACGTCGCCCGCCAGACCGGCGATGAGGTCGAGCGAGGCGACCGCGCCCGCCCGGTCGTGGTGGAACAGGTCGGGCAGCAGCTGCGGTCCCTCGATCCGGGAGATGGCGTGGCCGCTCACCAGCGCGTCGCCGGAGATCACCACCCCGGCGTCCGGGAGGTGGTAGACGCAGTGTCCGTCGGTGTGCCCGGGGGTGTGCACGGGTACGGGACGGCCGGGCAGGTCGAGTGCGCCGTCCGCCGGGAAGGCCGCGGGCGCGGTCACCGGGTGCTGCTCGGTGCCGCCGGTGCGCAGTACGTGCCTCATCCAGGGCAGTACGCCGGGGCGCCAGGCGTTGCGCAGCACCGTGCCCACCGACACCTGCTGGAGGAAGTCGCGCCGGGCGTGCGGCACCTCGGCCTCGTGCAGCAGGACGGGGGTGCCGTGGGCGGCGCGCAGGTACTCCGCCGAGCCCAGGTGGTCGTTGTGGGCGTGGGTGATCAGCACGGCCGCCACCGCCTCGGGCGAACTCCCGACGGCGGTAAGGGAGTCGAGCAGCGCCCGGCGGTCGCCGGGGTATCCGGTGTCGACGAGGGTCACCGCGTCGCCGTCGGTGAGGACGACCCAGTTGGTGTTGCCGCCGTGCACCAGGTAGGTGCCGTCGGCCACTTGCCGTACGTCCGCGCTCATGGTCTCCCGCGTTCCAGGTCGGTGGTCCCCCGCGCGGGACAGCCAACCAGAAACCGGGCGCGGGTGGTTGCCCGGCCCTCAGCGCACGCCGTGCGGGCGGAACTGGACGCTGATGCGGGGCCCGGCGGCGCGGGTGCTCTTGGGGACGCAGTGCTCCCAGGTGCGCTGGCAGGAGCCGCCCATCACGATCAGGTCGCCGTGGCCCAGCGGGCGGCGCACGGTCTCGCCGCCCCCGCCCGCCGGGCGCAGCAGCAGGTCGCGGGGTGCGCCCACCGAGAGGATGGCGACCATCGTGTCCTGGCGCGCGCCGCGGCCGATCCGGTCGCCGTGCCAGGCGACGCTGTCCCGGCCGTCGCGGTAGTGGCACAGGCCCGCGGTCGTGAACGGCTCGCCCAGCTCCTCGGCGTAGTGGGCCGACAGGGCGTCGCGCGCCTCGGCCAGCAGCGGGTGCGGGAGGGCGTCGCCCGCGCCGTAGAACGCCAGCAGCCGGGGTACGTCGACGACGCGCTCGTACATCTCGCGCCGTTCCGCGCGCCAGGGGACCTCGGCGGCCAGCCGCTCGAACAGCGCGTCGGCGCCGCTCAGCCACCCGGGGAGCAGGTCGATCCAGGCTCCCGGGCCGAGGCGGGTGCGGCGCAGACCGTCGAGCGGGCCCAGCCGGACCTCGTCGGTCTGGTCGAAGAGCGAGCCCTGGAGGTGGTGCGTGGTCATGGGACCAGCGTACTCCTCATTCGAAAATGTGTTCTATCGATGGCGTTGTCGACGGTCCGCGACCGTCTCTTTCGATACGCCGGTGTATCCGATACATTCCCGTATCGAACCGAGCGAAGGGTCCGGACATGACGGCGAAGGCGACCACCGGGCGGGTGACCAGGCGGCGCGTGCGCACCCGCGCGAACCTCCTGGACGCCGCGTTCGCGGTGTTCGCCGCCAAGGGCTTCGGACGGGTGTCGATCGAGGAGGTCTGCGAGGCCGCCGGGTACAGCCGGGGTGCCTTCTACTCCAACTTCGGCAGTCTCGACGAGCTGTTCTTCGCCCTCTACGAGCAACGGGCCGACCTGATCGCCGAACAGGTGACCACCGCACTCGCCGCCGACGGCCCCGGCCTGGACGTGCCCGCCGCCGTGGAGCGCGTCACCGAGGTGCTGCTCCTGGACCGGGACTGGCTCCTGGTGAAGACCGACTTCCTGGTGCACGCCGCCCGCGACCCCGAGGTCGCCCGGACCCTGCTGGAGCACCGGGCCCGCCTCAGGCGGGTGATCGCCGACCGGCTCGCCCGGGCCCGTGGACACACCGCCCCGCCCGCCGTGCCCGGCGACGCCGAGGAGGCCGCGCCCGCGGTGGTCGCCGCGTACGACGGGGTCACCGTCCAACTGCTCCTGGACCGGGACGTCGCGGGCGCCCGGGTCTGGCTGGGACAGCTGCTCACCGCGCTGCTCACCGACGGCAGCACGCGTCACTGACCACAGGGTCACCGACACAACAGGAAGGGACGGTCGCCATGGATGCCGACGTCATCGTGGTCGGAGCGGGTCTGGCGGGCCTGGTCGCGGCCCACGAGCTGACCAGCCGGGGCAGGAGGGTCGCCCTGGTGGACCAGGAGAACGCGGCCAACCTCGGCGGGCAGGCCTTCTGGTCCTTCGGCGGCCTCTTCCTCGTCGGCTCCCCGGAGCAGCGGCGGCTCGGCGTCAAGGACTCCCTCGACCTGGCCTGGAACGACTGGCAGGGCAGCGCCGGATTCGACCGGACCGAGGACGAGGACTCCTGGGCGGTGCGCTGGGCACGGGCGTACGTCGAGTGGGCGGCGGGGGAGAAGCGGTCCTGGCTGGCCGGGCACGGCATCACCTTCCTGCCCACCGTCGGCTGGGCCGAGCGCGGCGACCTGAGGGCGGGCGGCCACGGCAACTCCGTACCCCGCTTCCACATCGCCTGGGGCACCGGCACGGGGGTCGTCGAGCCCTTCGTGCGGTACGCGAAGCAGGCCGCGCGCGACGGACTGCTCACCTTCCACCACCGCCACCGCGTCGACCACCTGGTCGTCGGGGACGGCACGGTGCGCGGGGTGCGCGGCACGGTCCTCGCCCCGGACGACTCACCGCGCGGCGTCGCCTCCAACCGCGACGCGGCCGGAGAGTTCGCACTCACCGCACAGGCCGTGATCGTCACCTCCGGCGGCATCGGCGCCGACCACGACATCGTCCGCCGCCACTGGCCCGAGCGCCTGGGCACCCCGCCCGCCGAGATGGTCACCGGGGTCCCCGCCTACGTCGACGGACGGATGCTCGGTATCAGCGCCGAGGCGGGCGCGCGTCTGGTCAACCGGGACCGGATGTGGCACTACACCGAGGGCGTGCGCAACTGGGACCCGGTCTGGCCCGGCCACGGCATCCGCATCCTGCCGGGCCCGTCCTCGATGTGGTTCGACGCGCTGGGCCGCCGGCTGCCCGAGCCGTACCTGCCGGGCTACGACACCCTCGGCACCCTGCGCCACCTGCGCACGGCCGAGGGTCTCGCGGAACACGACCACTCGTGGTTCGTCCTCACCCAGAAGATCATCGAGAAGGAGTTCGCGCTCTCCGGCTCCGAGCAGAACCCCGACATCACCGCCAAGGACCGCGCCGGCTTCCTGCGCGAACGCTTGCTGGGCAAGGGAGCCCCGGGCCCGGTGGACGCCTTCCTGCGGCGCGGCGCCGACTTCGTGACCGCGCCGGACCTGGAGCAACTGGTGCAGAAGATGAACAGGTTGACCGACAAGCCACTCCTGGACGCCGCCGCGCTCCGGCGCCAGATCGAGGCCCGCGACTCGCAGCTGGCCAACCCGTACGCCAAGGACGCCCAGGTGCAGGGCATCCGCAACGCCCGCCGCTACATCGGTGACCGTCTCGGCCGGGTCGCCACCCCGCACCGCATCCTCGATCCCGCGGCGGGTCCGCTGATCGGCGTCAAGCTGCACATCCTCACCCGCAAGACCCTCGGCGGCATCCAGACCGACCTCGACTCCCGCGCCCTGGACGCCGACGGCGCCCCCGTCGAGGGCCTGTACGCGGCCGGTGAGGTGGCCGGCTTCGGCGGGGGCGGGGTGCACGGGTACAACGCGCTGGAGGGCACCTTCCTCGGCGGCTGCCTGTTCTCCGGACGGGCGGCGGGCCGGGCCGCGGCACGGCAGACCGCCTGAGCGGCCGACCCGCCGGCCGACGGCTCCGCGCCCTCACACCTCGTCGAGGAGACGGAGCAGCACGGCGGCGTGGCTCTCGCCGGGGGACCCGGCCGCGGTCGGCAGCGTGACGTCGCCCGCCGCGGCCGACTTCCGTACCCGGTCGAGGAGTTCGCTCGCCTCCGGCGCGCTCAGCTCCGCCTCGTACCCGCGCGCGAACCCCTCGTACGAGCCCTCGCCCCCGGTCCTCCGACGGCCGACGGTGCCCGCGCCAGGCTGTCTCCGGCTCGGGCGGCGAGGGTCAGCCGGACCTCCGGCGCGCGGCCTCGCGCCGCTTGAGCGCCCGGCGTTCCAGCTCGCTGGTACCGCCCCAGACGCCGAGGGTCTGCCCGGTGTCGAGCGCCCAGCGCAGACACTGCTCCTGAACCGGACAGGTCCGGCAGACCGCCTTGGCCTGCTCGGTCTGCAGAGCGGCCGGACCGGTGGTGCCGATCGGGAAGAAGAGGTCGGGGTCCTCCGTCCGGCATGCGGCGTGCTCGCGCCAGTTGTCCATCAAAGTCACCTGCGATCGGTAGCGTTCGCGCCCTCGTGCATGGCTTACTCCGTTGCGGGTGACCTGTCGACCGCGGGGCGAAACCGGCGTGCCGCTCGTGAGTTGCCGTGTCCGTCGCCGTGCGCCTACTGGCTCAGCGCGTCCGCGGCCGCCGTCGCCACCGCGTCCGCCACCGTGGCCAGCGCCGGGGAGTCGAGCTTCCACTGCTGCCAGTACAGAGTGACGTCCACCGCGAGGTCCGGCGCGAAGGTGACGAGCCGGCCGGTGCGCAGCAGGGGGTCGGCCTGCGGCTGCGGGACCATGCCCCAGCCCAGCCCGGCGGCGACCGCCTCGACGAAGCCCTCCGAGGTCGGCACGTAGTGCCGTGCGGCGCTTGCGCCACCGTGACCGAGCCGGCGCGCGAAGGAGTCCTGGAAGTCGTCCCGCCGGTCGAAGACCACCACCGGGGCGTCGGCGACCGCCTCCCGCGGCGGCGCGTCCAGATGCCGGGCGGCGAACTCGGGGGCGGCGCAGGGGAGATAGCGCATCCGGCCCAGCGTCCGGACCGTGCAGCCCGGCACCGGTTCCGGCGACGACGTCACCGCCGCCATCACCACGCCCTCCCGCAGCAGCGTCGCCGTGTGGCCCTCGTCCTCCCGGCGCAGTTCGAAGCAGAGGGCGGGCTCCCGGGGGATGCGGGTGAGGGCGGGCAGGAACCAGGTCGCCAGCGAGTCGGCGTTCACCGCCACCGTCACCCGGGTCGGCTCGCCCTCCTCCCGCAGGCCCAGCTCGGCCGAGGCGTCCCGCTCCAGCCGCGCCACCTGGCGGGCCAGCCGCACCAGCACGGCTCCGGAGTCGGTCGCCCGCACCGGCTTGGTGCGCAGCAGCAGCACCCGGCCGGTGCGCTGCTCCAGTGCCTTCACCCGCTGGCTGACCGCGGACGGCGTCACGTGCAGCGCGGCGGCGGCCGCGTCGAAGGTGCCCTCGTCCACGACGGCCAGCAGGGTGCGCACCTGGTCCAGCGGCAGATCCGCGAGGGTCGGCGTCATGTCGTCATCACACTGGCTAATGGTACGTAAGAATCTTTAGCTGTACGTCCGGTGATCGTCCACTTAGCGTCGAGGGCATGAACAGCGCCCTCACGGCGGCCGCCGCCGGCTTCGGCACCGGCCTCTCGCTCATCGTCGCCATCGGCGCCCAGAACGCCTTCGTCCTGCGTCAGGGGGCCCGCCGCGACGCGGTGCTCGCCGTGGTCGGCATCTGCGCACTGTCCGACGCCGTGCTCATCGCCCTGGGTGTCGGCGGGGTCGGCGCCGTGGTGGTGGCCTGGCCGGGCGCGCTGACCGCAGTCGGCTGGATCGGCGGCGCCTTCCTGCTCTGCTACGGCGCCCTGGCCGCCCGGCGGGTGTTCCGGCCGTCCGGGGCGCTGCGGGCGGACGGCGACGCCGCGGGCTCGCGCCGCCGGGCCGTGCTCACCTGCCTGGCGCTGACCTGGCTCAACCCGCACGTCTACCTGGACACCGTGTTCCTGCTGGGCTCCGTCGCCGCCGACCGGGGGCCGCTGCGCTGGACCTTCGGCCTCGGAGCCGCCGCCGCCAGCCTGGTCTGGTTCGCCGCGCTCGGCTTCGGCGCCCGCTACCTGGGCCGCTTCCTGTCCCGGCCCGCGGCCTGGCGGGTCCTCGACGGACTGGTGGCCGCCACCATGATCGTCCTCGGTGTCTCCCTCGTCGCCGGGGCCTGAGCGGGCCGGATCCGGCCGCACGCGTCCCGATGGGCTCGAACGAAGCTGCGATAGTGATCCCCGCAACCGAAAGATGTACCGAGCATGTAGGAAGCGCGTGGACACCAGCGAGAGCAGCAGCGAGAGCAGCAGCGACAGCGGCACCGGACCGGACGCGAAGGCCACGGCGCCGGACGGGACGCGGCAGCGCGGATGGCGCCGCTGGGCCATGGACACCCGGCCCCTGCGCCGCCCGGCCTACCGCAGGCTGTGGTCCTCGACCATCGTCACGGCCGTCGGCAGCCAGCTCACCGCGGTCGCCGTGCCCAAGCAGATCTACGACATCACCGGCTCCTCGGCCTGGGTCGGCGCCGCGAGCCTCGCCGGGCTGCTGCCGCTCATCGTCTTCGCCCTGTGGGGCGGCGCGGTGGCCGACACCGTGGACCGCCGCAAGCTGCTGCTGATCACCAACACCGGCATCGCGGTGACCTCGCTGCTCTTCTGGATACAGGCGGTCACCGGCATGGCGTCGGTGGCAGCGCTGATGCTGCTGCTCGCGCTGCAACAGGCCTTCTGGGGCCTCAACGCCCCGGCCCGCAACGCCTCCATCGCCCGCCTGGTGCCCGAGGACGAACTGCCCGCCGCCAACGCCCTCGGCTCGACCGTCATGCAGACCGGGCAGGTGGTCGGTCCGCTGCTCGCCGGTGCGCTGATCCCGGTGATCGGACTGCCCGAGCTGTACCTGATCGACGCGCTGGCCCTGTGCGTCACGGTGTGGGCGGTCTACAAACTCCCCGCGCTGCCGCCGCTGGCGGGCACGGCGGTCCGGCGCGCGGGCGTGCGCGAGGTGGTGGCCGGGTTCCGCTACATCGCCCGGCACAAGGTGCTGCTGCTGTCCTTCCTGGCCGACATCGTCGCCATGGTGTTCGGCATGCCCCGCGCCCTGTTCCCGCAGCTCGCCGCCGAGACGTACGCCCCGTACGGCGAAGGGCTCGCGCTCGGTCTGCTGTTCGCGGCGATCCCCATCGGCGCGGTGGCCGGGGGGCTGTTCTCCGGCACCTTCTCGCGGGCCCGCCGACACGGCTGGATGGTGATCGGCGCGGTCGTCGTCTGGGGGGCCGCCATCACCGGCTTCGGGCTCAGCGGCAGTCTGTGGCTCGCGGTCGCCTTCCTGGTCGTGGCCGGTGTCGCCGACATGGTCTCCATGGTGTTCCGCGGGGCGATCCTGCTGTCCGCCGCCACCGACGAGATGCGCGGGCGCATGCAGGGTGTGTTCACCGTCGTCGTGGCGGGCGGCCCGCGGCTGGCCGACGTCCTGCACGGCGGCGCGGGCTCCGCCGCCGGTGCCCGGGAGGCCGTGGCCGGCGGCGGCCTGCTCGTCGTGGCCGTGATGCTGACCCTGGCCGTCGCGATGCCCGCGCTGCGCCGCTACCGCGTCTGAGGGCGGCTCACAGGGAGCCGCGCCCGTGCAGGGCGTAGTGCTCCATGAGCCGGCCCCGGGTGGACTCCAGCCGGTGCGCGAGGATCTCCGCGACCGACCGCACGAGCACGATGCCCAGCTCGGGATCGCGTTCGCACAGGTCGAGCACGGAGGCCGCCTGGAACTCGTAGGCGCGCACCGGGCTGAACGCCTCGGCGCCGAAGTCCCACTCGTAGGGCGGGAACAGCCAGGACCAGCCGAGCAGGTCGCCCACACCGAGGCTGGCGACCGTGACCCGTTGCACGGAGGTCACCTGCTGGGTCAGGGAGACCGCGCCGGAGCGGATGACCCAGAAGCGGTCCGCCCTGCCACCTGCTTCGAAGATCCGGTCGTCCTCCGGGAAGGAGACCTCCTGGGCCAGCTCCATGAGCCGCGCGCGCTGGGGGAGGGGGAGGGCGTTCAGCAGTTTGATCGCTTTGGTCATGGCACGGGGCTCCTCGCCGGCGATTCGGTTCCGGGGCTTTCCCTATGCCCATTTCAGTCTCTGTCGCCGCGCTGAGCACCTCGGCGGACGGCGGGATCCCGTACGGATTCCGTGCCGGAACCGGGGACGGGCGCGCGAGGGCGTGAAAAAGCCCTGGCCGGACGGGGGAGGCCGGCCAGGGCCGTAAGCGGTGACCGCGGAGGACATTTCGATCGACTCCGTCGCCACGTATGGATGAACGCTAAACCATCTCTGGGCGTTCCGTGAAACCGGCACCGCGACACGTGACCCGTTTCACTCGCGGTGCTCCGCGACGACCCTGACCGTCTCCAGCGCCGGATCGGTCGGGTCGGGGAGGTACATCCCCGCCTCCAGGCCGCTGCGCAGATAGCGCAGGACCGGCTCGGCCAGCCGCTCACCCGGCAGCACCGCCGGGATGCCGGGCGGATACGGAGTGATCATCTCCGCCGCGACCCGGCCGGCCGCCCGGTCCAGGGACACGTCCTCGGTGGGGCCGAAGAACGCGTCCCGGGGCAAGCACACCTGAGGCATCCGCAGCTCGGCCGGCGACGGCACCTCGACGCGCGGAGCGGACCCCAGGCCCGGGGCGGCGCGGGCGAGGTCCTTGAGGGCGGTGAGCAGCTCGCCGGCGGTCCCCCGGTCGTCGCCGTGGGTGATCTGCGCGCCGATGCGGCGGTGGTCGGTGAGGTGGGCGACCACACCGCGGTGCTCCCGCAGCCAGTCCGCCGCCCGGAAGCCCGAGACACCGAGCCCGTCGAGGTCGATGACGACCGGCAGCGGATCGAAACCGTGGGCCGACCCAGGCCCGCAGAAGTCCTCGCGGTCGTTGACGTGCATGCCGTCGATCTCCTCGACGGCCGCCCGGACACCGGCCGCCAGCTCCAGCGCGCCGCTCATCAGCTCCTGCCCGCCGAGCGCCATCTGGCGGCGCCACCCGTCGAGACCGGCGAAGATCAGCACCGACGGGCTGGTGGTGCTCAGCAGGTCGGCGCGCATGCCGAGCAGCTTGGGCGGCACCAGATCGCCGCGCAGGTGGAACACCGAGCCCTGTTCGAGACCGCTGCCCATCTTGTGGATGCTGGTCACGCAGATGTCCGCGCCCGCGTCCATCGCCCAGGACGGCAGATCCGGGTGGAAGGGCAGATGCGCCCCCCACGCCTCGTCGACGATCAGCGGCAGCGAGCGCCCGTGGCAGACCTCGGCGACGGCCCGCAGATCGGCGCTCGCACCGTACGGCGTCGGGCTGGTGATCAGGGCACCCTTGGCGTCGGGATGCGCCGTGAACGCCTCCTCGAACGACTCGGCGGACGGCGGATGGGCCAGATGCCGTTCCGCGTCCCAGCGCGGTTCGACCCACACCGGCTCGACGCCGGACAGGATCAGCCCCGAGACCACGGACTTGTGGGCGTCCCGGCCGATCAGCAGTTTCTCGTGCGGACCCGCCACCGCCAGCATCGCCGCCTTCACCGACAGGGAACTCCCGCACGTCGAGAAGAACGTGTGATCGGCGTGCACGGCGTCCGCCATCAGCTCCTGGGCGCGCTGCAGCACCCGTCCCCGGGTGAGCCGGTCGTCGAGTCCGGCCGTGGCCAGCACATCCCCGTGGAACACGGCGTCACCCAGCACCTCGCGCACCGCGGGGTCCGCCCCGCGCGCCTGCTTGTGCCCGGGCGGCGTGAACGACAGCCGTCCCGCACGGCGGTATTCGACGAGGGCTTCCAGGACCGGTGCTCGGCGGTGGTCGACTGTCATGCCGACCCGGTTTCCCGTCCGGCGCCGCGTCAATCCGCCGGGGACCGCCGGTCCGCGTTGCGGCCCGGAGTCAGCACCTCGTCCAGCACCCGCAGCACCGCCTCGTACGCCACCGTCCGTACGGCGGCCTCCCGGGAACCCTCCGGGTCGGTCGACCGCAGCGCCTCGCTGCGCGCCCGCCAGCTCCGCCCCTCCTCCAGCGCGCAGGCCCTCGCGCGGTGCATCCGGCGCAGTAGTTCGTCCGCGTCCACAACATCCGTCATGCACTCCGCGTACCCCCGCAGGGCGACCGGATGGCCCGTGGGCCGCACGGAGGACCGGAGGTTTGCCCCCACCGGCAGAGGTCAGCCGAAAGTGACGGGCCGCGGGGCGCGCGCAGCGCCGGACCGGACCGTCCGACCGACCAGGGAGCGGAGCTGACCGATGTGTGACAGGGACACGATTCAACCCGTCGTCGAGCAGCGCGACAGGGACACGGGCCGCCGGTACCGGCCGTGCCGGCCCGCCGACGCGCGAGCGGCGGTGGAACGCGCCGTCACCGAGTGCCGCGGTGCCGGCGGGCGGCCCTCGTGCGACCCGTGTGCCCTGTCGGACGCCGTGCTCGTCGCCTCGGAGCTGACCACCAACGCCATCCTGCACGGCGGCGGCATCACCGACTTCCAGGTCGACGTCGTGGGGCCGGGCGTGCGCCTGTCGGTGTGCGACCGCAGCCACGACCTGCCGGTGGCGGTGCCGGCCACGGACGACCGGGGCCATCGACGCCTCGGCGGCCGGGGCTGGCCGATCGTCTGCCGGCTGGCCCGCGAGGTGCGGGTGGCAGATCTTCCCTCGGGCGGCAAGTGCATCACGGTGGTCGTTCCGCTGTCCTGATGACTTTTCGAAAAGCGGAGTTTGTTCCACCGGGCCGGGGGCAGTCGCAGATTCGTGCTTCGGACCGGAGGCGCAGCAGCGGGAGCGGTAGGGCTGCTTCGGTGCCCCGGCTGTGCCGGGGACGACCCGGACAGTGCCATTCCCGCGGAAAGTCCCTGAGACCACCGTTCAGGAGCGGATCCGCATGCTCATAGAAACGCCCACCAGCCGTCCCGGTACCACCCAGTCCACCCAGCCCGCCCACCCCTCGGCCGCCCCCGCACGCCGCCGCCACGACGACGCCCCCGACACCATGGTCCTCTTCGGCCGCCTGGCCGGACTGGCGGACGGACCCGAACGCGACGCCGTCCGCGACGAACTCGTCACGGCATGGCTGCCCATGGCCCACCGCATCGCCGGTCGGTTCCGGGACCGCGGGGAGTCCATCGAGGACCTCCGCCAGGTCGCGGCGCTCGGCCTGGTCAAGGCCATCGACCGCTTCGACCCCGAACGGGGGGCCTTCGAGAGCTACGCCGTGCCCACCATCACCGGCGAGGTCAAGCGCCACTTCCGCGACCGGATGTGGGCCCTGAGGGTGCCCCGCCGGGTCCAGGAACTGCGCAACAAGGTGCGCGTCGCCCGCCGGGAACTCGCCCAGAGCCCGGGCAGTCCCGAACCCTCGGTGGCCGCCCTCGCCGCCCACACCGGGCTGAGCGAGGACGAGGTCGGCGCCGGGATGGAGGCGCTGGAGAGCTTCAGCACCCTCTCGCTGGACGCCGAGCTGTCTGCGGGCGACGACGGCTACAGCCTCGCGGACACCCTCGGCGCCGCCGACGCCTCGTACGACACGGTGATCGACCGCGAGTCCGCCAAGGAGGGCCTGCGCAGACTGCCCGAACGGGAGCGCGCCATCCTCTACATGCGCTTCTTCGAGGACATGACGCAGAGCCGGATCGCCGACTGCCTGGGCATCTCGCAGATGCACGTCTCGCGGCTCATCAGCCGCAGCTGCGCCCGCGTCCGCGACGAGGCGATGGGGCAGCGCACGGTCCGCCCCGGCCACCCGGCGCGCACCTGATGACGGACACAGGGGCCACTGGGGCCACTGGGGCCACCAGGGACACGGGGAGGGACAGGGAGGGGACGGGACGGATGCTGATGCCACACCCCGCGGTGCTGCGCAGACTCCTCGCGGAGTACGAGGCCGCCGCGGTGGACGAGCCCGCCGACGCGGCGGGCGAACCGGGCCCGCGGGCCCGGGACCTTGCATACACGCTCTGCGTGTCGACCGGCACGCGTGACGTACGGCGGGCCCTGGAGACGGCCCGGCGCCACCTCGCGGACGCGCCGGAGCCGGTGCCGGATGCCGCCGCCCACGCGGGCGTGGCGGACTGAGACGGGAAACAGCCGGGCGCACGACGGCACCACCGCGTGCGCAGTCGGGGAGGGGATCCACATGAACGCAGGCGTCACGGGCAACCTGGCACGTACCGGGCGGGGCCGCGCCCGGCGGGCGGCGAACGGATCGGCGGCCGAGGGGGCGGCCCGGGCGGGACTGGCCGCCCGCGGGGTCATCTACCTGCTGGTCGGCATCCTGGCCCTGCAGATCGCCTTCGGCGGCGGGAACCGGCAGGCGGACCGGGGCGGCGCCCTGGCTGAGCTGTCGGACCGGCCCTTCGGCGCGGTGCTGCTGTGGGCGTTGGGCGCCGGACTCGTCGGCATGGCCCTGTGGCGGCTGTCCGAGGCGGCCTTCGGAGTCACCGGCAAGGACGGGCACAAGGCGAAGAAGCGCCTGCCCGCCGCCGCCCGCTGCGTCTTCTACGCGTTCGTCGCCTACTCCGTCCTGGCCTTCGCGGCCGGAGCGGGCGGCGGCGGCTCCAGCGACCGGCAGTCCCGGGACGTCACGGCCAGGGTGATGGAGATGCCCGCCGGCCGGTGGCTCGTGGGCGCCGCGGGTGTCGCGATCGTCGTCGCCGGGGTGGTGATCGGCGTACAGGCGCTGCGCCGCACCTACCGCAAGAAGATGAAGCTCGGCGGACTGAGCCCCCGGGCCCGGCTGCTGGTCGACGTCACCGGCGTCGGCGGCGGCACGGCCCGAGGCATCGTGTTCGCCGCGGCGGGCGCCTTCGCCGTACGGGCCGCCGTCGCCTACGAACCCGACCGGGCGAAGGGACTGGACGACACCCTCCGTTCCTTCGCCCGCACCCCGCTCGGGCCCTGGCTCCTGGCCCTGGTCGCCGCGGGGCTGGTGCTGTTCGGCGTCTTCTCGTTCGTCCTCGCCCGCCGGCGGAGGGTCTGAGCCGCCCGGCACGGGGAACACGGGGCGAATGAACGAACACGAGATTCCTCCGCCGGACGGACGTCCCGTGGACGTCTACCTCGACCTGCTGCGCGTGCGCATGGCCAGCGACGACTACCAGCTGCTGCTCAGCGTGGTGGAACCGGTCCTCCAGGCGATCGACGAGCAGCAGATGCCGACCATCGACTTCTCGCTGGACGGGGACAGCACCGAGGCGCTGCCCCAGGAGATCAGGGACGAGGCCGCACTGGTCATCGCCACCGCAGTCACCGGACGCCTCGACAACGAGGTCGTCGAGATCAGCACCGACGAGACCGGCCCGGTCCGGGTCGTCACCGACGCGACCACCGCCTCCGACCCCGAACGACTCGGTGAGATCGCCGACTACCTCAAGGAACGCCACCAGCAGAACGAGGAGCTGCGCGGCATCGCCGAGGCGAGCGGTCTGCCCAGCGACTTCTGACCCTCACCACCCGGGCGGGACCGTCACCGCTGCGGCGCCCTGACGGACACGCCCAGCGGCCGGGCGAGGCCGACCACGGCCTCGTCCAGTCGCTCCAGGTGCCGCAGCACCCGGCCCGTGATGCGGCCGTACCGGGGGATGCCCGCCGCGGTGTCCGGCTCCAGCAGCGAGGCGATGCTCGGCCCGGTCTCCACCTGCGTCCCGGCGTTCTCGTCCGCGACGTGGGCGGCGATCGCCTCGATGTTGCGCACCGTGCGCCGCACCGCGCCGCGCAGCCGCGGGTCGGCCGCGATCGACGGATGGGTGGGCAGCAGCTCGGCCGTCGCCGCCAGCGACCGCGCGTGATAGGCACAGGTCTCCAGCAGCGCCACCACGTACTGGGCGGTGTCCCGCCGGGCCCGCAGCGGCGTGATCGGATGGGTCAGCGGCTGGGTGGCGGCCCGCAGGTCGCCCAGCGCCTGGTCCAGCTCCCGCGCGGTGTCCAGCAGGTCCGCCTCGGGCCCGCCGCTGAGCTGGTCGACGGCCCCCTCCGTGACGTCGGTGAGCCGCTCCAGCACCGTGCCGAGGAGGTCGTTCGTCCGCCGGTCGGTGCGTATCGGCAGCACCAGCGCCGCCGCCACGATCCCGCAGGCCGCGCCGAGCGCCGTCTCCTCCACCCGCAGCAGCAGCACCGACATGCTGTACGTGTGCAGCAGTGTGTACAGCAGCCCGAGCATCGCGGTGACGAAGAACGACATCAGCGTGTAGGACAGCGGCGCCGTGTAGAACATCGCGAAGATCAGCACCAGCACCAGGCCGAACGCGGTCCAGGTGTGGTTGCCCACCAGACCGGCCAGCACGATGCCCGCCACCACGCCCAGCACCGTACCGAGCAGCCGGCGGTAGCCCTTGACCAGGATCTCGCCGGTCGACGCGGTGTTGATGAAGACGATCCAGCAGGTGAGCACCGCCCAGTACCAGCGCTGCGAGGACAGGAACTCGCCGCCGACGATCGCCAGCGAGGACCCCACGGCCACCTGTACCGCGGCGCGGGTGGTGGGCCGCCGCAGCCCGGTCGGCTCCTCCTCCTCGGCCGCCTCCTCACCGGCGTCGATGGCCGCGTCCTCGGCGTCCAGCTCCTCCCGGGAACGTGCGGTGGCCGGCGAGTCGTCGGACTCGTCCTGCGGCCCGTCCAGCGCGATCCTCAGGCCCATGACCGCGCGCGCCGTCTCACCGACGCCGCGGAACACGTCCTGGACGGCCGCGGTCGCCTCGGGCAGGTTCTCCTCGTCGCGGTAGCCGAGCAGCCGGTTGCGCAGGTGGGACAGGGCCGTGCCGCGCGCCTCCGCGGGCGGCCGCAGCACCAGGGTGCGCAGCGCCGTGAGATCACGGCGCAGCAGCTCGGTGGCCTCGCCCGGTGCGGGTGAGTGGCCCACCGCGGGAGCGGGCGCACCCGGCAGATGCAGCGTGAGGGTGTCGGCCCGCTCGGCGCTGCGCGCGGTCAGCAGCAGCAGACCGAGGCGCTCGGCGGCGATCTCCGCGTCCGCGATGCGCCGCTGGACCAGGCGTGCCGTGGACGCGTCGGGTGTGCCCTCGTCCAGCCGGGACTGGATCATCAGGGCCGTCTCGTGCAGGCGCGCGGTGCCCTCGCGCAGGCGCTCCAGCGTCTTGTCGATGTCGTCGGGACCGGCGTCCAGCAACTCGATCTGCGTGGCGATCAGCTGGGCCAGCCGGGCCCGGAAGGCCTGCCGCAGCAGACCGAGGATACGCGCGGGCGTCGCCGGGACCACCCCGAAGCGCACCACCGCGCTGGACGCGAACGCCACGGCGACGGCGGCCCACAGCCCGGGCAGCCCGGACACCTTGCCGCCGACGAACAGCGACACGAAGTAGACCTGGAAGCCGATCAGCCCGAGCGCGGTGCCCCGGTCGCCGAACCGGCGGACGAAGACCGCCGAGAAGATCAGGACGACGAAGAAGGCGTCGCCGACGACGACCCACGAAGTGAGCAGCGTGCTCAGCGAGACCGAGGCCAGGGCGACGGGCAGCCCCAGCGCCAGCGTGACCGCCTGCGGGCCCGGTTCCTTCTCCCGGATGGCGAAGGTCGCGACCATCGCCGCCATGGCGCCCGCGACCAGATGCTTGACGTCCACGCCGAACACGGCGAGCACGCCCAGCGTCAGCGCGATGGCGCCCACCGTCCGCAAACCCGCCGTCAGCCGCAACAGACCCGGGTCGGACGCGGCGACGCGGTCGCGCAGCCGTGTCCGCGCCGAGCGTCCCGCTGCCTTCACGCCGCCGTACACTCTCCCGATTCACAGCCGGCCCTCACAGCCGGTTCCAGCCACGTCCCGGCGGGTTCACGCCGAGATCCACTTCTCAGCATGTCATGCCCCGGTCCGTCACGGGAGGTGGGGGCGGGCGGGGGTCACGGCTTCGCCCGGTCCGCCTCCGCGACCCGGTCCCGCACCTGTTCCGGTGTCAGATACGCGTCGGTGTACTCGAAGTCCTTCAGCTTGGCGGGCTTGCGGGCCTGGAAACCGGTGCGGACGAAATCGTCGCCGGCGACCGCGTTGAGCGCCCAGTTGGCCGCCACCCGTGCCTTGGCCACCCCCGTGCGCAGCGCCGACCAGTGGTAGCCGCGGGCCACCGCCTGCGCGGGCAGGCCCGTCAGCTCCACCCCGAGCGGCTTGGAGACCGCGTCGGTGCCGCCGAGGTCGACGACGAGGCCCAGGTCCTTGTGGACGTACGGCCGCATCGGCTGGTCGCGCAGCGTGGCGATGAGGTTCTCGGCGACGTGCCGCCCCTGCCGCATCGCGTGCTGGGCGGTGGGCGGGCAGACGGCACCCTCCTGGCCCTTGGCGAGGTCGGGCACGGCCGCGGAGTCGCCCAGCGCGAACACCCCGTCGTGGTTCGGCAGGCACATCTCGGCGGTGACCGCGAGCCGCCCCTTGACCGTCTCCGCGCCCAGCGTCGCGATCAGCGGGCTCGCCACCACGCCCGCCGTCCAGATGAGCGTGCGGGTGGGCACCACCCGGCCGTCCGTGAAGGTGACCTCCTCGGGCGCCGCCTTGGCGATGGACACGCCCAGGGAGATGTCGATGCCGCGCCGGGTCAGGATCCGCTGCGCGTCGCGGCCGAGCTTCTCGCCCAGCTCCGGCATCAGCTTCGGCGCGATGTCGATCAGGTGCCACTTGATCAGCGCCGGGTCCAGCCGGGTGTAGCGCTTGACGGCCGCGTGCGTCAGCCGCTGCAGGCACGCCGCGGTCTCGGTGCCGGCGTAACCGCCGCCCACCACCACGAACTGCAGCCGGGAGGCCCGCTCCACGGGGTCCTGGCTCGCGTCGGCGAGGTCCAGCTGGGAGATGACGTGGTCGCGGACGTACGCGGCCTCCGCCAGGGTCTTCATGCCGAACGCGTTGTCGGTCAGCCCCGGGATGTCGAAGGTGCGGGTGATGCTGCCGGGCGCCAGCACGATGTAGTCGTAGGGCTCGTTGACGATCCGGTCGGTGATGGTGCGCACCACGCAGACCTTCGCCTCGAGATCCACCCCGATGGCGCCGCCCGGAATGATGCGGGTCCGGTAACGGCTGCTGCGGCGCAGGGACAGCGCGATCGACTGGGGGGTGAGCACCCCGGCGGCGACGTGCGGCAGCAGCGGCAGGTAGAGCTGGTAGGAGAACGGCGTCACCAGGGTGACGTCGGCCTCTTCGGGGGAGAGCCGCCGCTCCAGACGACGGACGCACTCCACGCCGGCGAAACCTGCGCCGACCACCAGGATCCTGGGTCGTGTCACGGTGTTCATCCCTTTCTGCGGCTCCGGGGCGGTCTGCCGCGAACGCCATTCGCCTGCCCGTGGATCGCCGCTTCGCACCTCGTCCATGCCACCGCGCCCGCACCGCTTCGGCCAGCCGGGTGCGGCAGGCAGGCGACACGTCCTGATCACCACCATGCCCCGCCCGGGCCCGCGGCGCACCGGGCGGGAGCGAACCGCTCGGAACTTTTCCCGGGGATCAGCCTCGATCAGCCCGTAGCGCGCAGGTGACACAGCAGCAGACACACGTCGTCGTCCCGTTCGGAGTCGCTGAGCATCGGACGCAGGATCCCGTCGGCCGAGCCCTCCAGGTCCGTGTCCAGCTCCGCCGGACCGAACGACCCGAGCGCGTCCGCCAGCCGCGCGATGCCCGGGTCTATGCCGCGGGCGCGGCGCTCCACCAGCCCGTCCGTGTACAGCGCGAGTGTCGAACCGGGCGCCATCGGCACCGTGTGGTCCGCGATCTCCTGGCGCATCGGGATGCCGAGCATCGCACCGGGTTTGGCGTCCAGGGTGCGAACCCCTCCGTCCGGGGTACGCAGCACCGGCGGCGGATGCCCTGCGGCCGCCCACGTCACCGTCGGGTCGTCGGGGTGGAAGCGGGCGATGACCGCGGTGGCGAACAGGTCGGGCTGCAGGTGGTGCAGGAAGGTGTGCAGCCGGGTCAGCAGCTGCCCGGGGCTGCCCCCGTCGACCGCGTACGCGCGCAGGGCGGTGCGCAGTTGGCTCATCATCACGGCCGCCCGCAGCCCGTGCCCCGTGACGTCCCCCACCACGGCGATGACACCGCCGTCGGGCTGCCGGAAGGCGTCGTACCAGTCGCCGCCGATGTTCAGCCCGTGGGTGGCCGGAAGATAGCGCGCGGCCAGGGCGAGCCCGGGCGGGGCCGGCAGCTCGGTCAGCAGAGCCCGCTGAAGCGTCTCGGCGATGTCGCGGTTGTGCTGGTAGCGCTGGGCGTGGTCGATCGCGATGCTGGCCCGCCGGGTCAGCTCCACCAGCATCACGGCGTCGTCCGGATCCCAGCGGTCCCCGGGCGGGGACGACAGGGTCACCACGCCCAGCGGCGCCTGCCGCGTCGGCAGCGGAATGCACAGCAGCGGCCGGTCCGGGGCCGGCGCCGACGGCGGCTGGTCCTCGACGCCGGGCAGGCCGCCGGGATGCGCGGCGGCGTACTGCGGGCGGCCGGTGCGGGCGGCGACCACCGCGGCGGCCGCGTTGGCGGGGCCCGTGTGGTCGCCGTCCTGGTCGAACAGCCAGATGTCCACACCGGCCGCGTACTCCGGCACCAGCAGCTCCGGCAGCCTGCGCACGATCTCGTGATGGTCGAGCGACGCCGTCAGCACCGCGCTCGCGTCCGCGAGGAACGTCAGCCTGCGCCGGGCGTGCTCCGCCTCCGTACGCGCCTTGCGCTCGGCGGCGAACGCCTCGC
Organism: Streptomyces sp. NPDC059906; assembly: GCF_042730645.1. Lineage (NCBI taxonomy): Bacteria > Bacillati > Actinomycetota > Actinomycetes > Kitasatosporales > Streptomycetaceae > Streptomyces > Streptomyces sp. NPDC059906. The sequence goes on along the minus strand of NZ_JBHWKU010000046.1, from coordinate 19,794 downwards.
GCTGGGCCCGCCCGGCGGCGTCCAGTTCGGCGTGCAGCGCCACCACGCCCTGGTTCGTCTGCTGCAGCTCCTCCCGGTGGAAGTCGACCAGGCCCTCCTGCTCGGTGAGCCGCTCCAGGACCAGCGCCGTGTCCTCGTCGGCACCCAGCAGGGCCTGAGCCAGCTCCGCCGGGTCCTCCGCCACGGCGCCCGCGCCCGCGTCGGCGACGGCGTCGTCCGCCTCGGGGCACGGCACCGTCACCCGCCACGGCGGCTGACCGGCGGCAGCGGCCTCGGGCGACGGCGTCACCACGGCGTGCAGCACGCGCTCCGCGGCCTGCGGAGCGGTGCGGGAGACCGTGCCCGTCTCCAGGGCGAGCCGCCAGGTGCCGCCCTTGGCCAGGCACAGCAGCAGCTGCGCCCCGAGGGAGGCCGTCAGCCGCGCGCGTTCCACGGGCGGCACGCCGAAGGCCGTCGCCAGACGTGCGGCCGCGACGCGTGCCACCGCCGCGTCGGCGACGTCGCTGATCTGCCAGGTACGGGTCATGGGCCATCCGGCGGGGTCGGGGCCAGCACGGCCACGGCGGTGTCGTCCCGCACGGGCCGCGCCGAGCTGCTGGCGTCACGGATCGTGACGGCGGCGGTCACCGCCGGGTCGGTCGTGGTGCGGCAGGTGTCGGACGTCGGCGCCCACCGGCTCGGCAGACCGTCGCTGTGCAGGACCAGCACCCGGTCGTCCGCCCAGGCCGTCTCCTCCTCGCGCAGCGTGGCGGGCCGGTGGGTGCCGACGATGCCGGGCCGCGACACCAGGTGCCGCCAGGTACCGCCTTCGCACAGCCGCGCCCCGATGTTGCCGACGCCGGTGAACCGGAGCACCGAGGCCCGCGTGTCGACCTGGGCCACCGCGACGGCGGCGCCGCGGGTGCCGGACAGCGCCCGGTCCAGTCGCCGCACCGCCTCGCCGGGCGGCAGGTGGGCCGAGACGCGCAGTGCCTCGACGGCGGCGGTCGAGGCGCGGGCGGCCTCCGGGCCGTGGCCCAGACCGTCGGCCAGCATCAGCGTGACGAGGCCCTTGTCCCGGACCCAGGCCCAGGCGTCGCCCGAGTACTCCGCACCGCCGAACGGGACGTTCACCGCGCCGGCCCGCAACCGCGCCGCCGGCCCGGAGTCGGCGGCGCGTGCCTCGGACACGCCGATCCGGGCGACCACCACCGTGCCCCGGCCGGGTGCACTGTGCAGGTCGAAGTCGTCGGCGACGCGCGCGCAGGTGCCGAGGCCCGCACCGAGGGAGCCCGCGGTGGTGGTGAAACCGTCGCGCAGCGCGGCGGACACGTCGGCGATCCCCGGGCCGTGGTCGACCGTCGCGACCTGTACGCGGGGCCTCGGCTCCCCGTCGGCCGTGAGGACGGGAGGGGCGACCACGTCGACGACGACCCGGCCGCCCGCGGCGTGCTTGAGCAGGTTGGTGGCCAGCTCGGTCGCCACCAGCGCCGCCGCCGACGTCCGCTGCTCGTCCAGACCGGCCACGGCCGCCGCGTGCTCGGCGGCCACCCGGGCGTCCCGCACCCGGGTCGAGTCGTGCACCGGGACGTCCCACACACGGGGCATCAGGACTCCTCGCGCGGGCGTGGCGGCCGGCCCACCCAGGACGTCACCCGCACGGCCGTTCCGGAGCCCGGCGCGCTCTCGATCGCGAACTCGTGCACCAGGCGCCGCGCGCCGCCCAGCCCCATGCCGAGCCCGCCGCCGGACGTGAACCCGTCGCTGAGCGCCTGCTCCACGTCCGGGATGCCGGGCCCCTCGTCGCTGAAGGTCAGCCGCAGCCCGTGCGTGGTCCCCTCCACGATCGACTCCATCTCCATGGTGCCGCCACCGCCGTACACGAGCGTGTTGCGGGCCAGCTCACTGGCCGCCGTGACCAGCTTGGTCTGGTCCACCAGGCCGAAGCCGAGCTGGGCGGCGGCCTGGCGCACATGCTGTCGCACCCATACCAGATCCATGTCCGAACGGATCGGCAGGCGGGCCTGGGAGCCCGCGGCGGTGTGCATCACTGACTCTCCTGGCGCAGGCCGCCGAAGCGGGAGGACGGGGCCTGCTGCCTGAGGAGCTCCATGGCCACCTCGGTACTGAGCGCGGTGTGTACGCCCGGCAGCGTCAGCCCCAGCTCCACCAGGGTGATGGCCACCGCGGGCCGCATCCCGACCAGCACCGTCCGCGCCGCCAGCAGACCGGTCTGCCCGGCGATCTCGGCCAGGATCCGGCCGAGGAAGGAGTCGACGATCTCCACGCCGGAGACGTCGATGACCACGCCGGTGGCGCCGCTGCGCACGATGGTCTCGGCGAGATCCTCCTGGAGCTGCTGCGCCGTGCTGTCGTGCAGGTCCCCCTGAAGGGTGACCAGCAGGACCTCACCGAGCCGGAGCACCGGTACATGCCCTGTCACCGGAGCCCCGTGGGGCCCGGGAATCGCCTGGCTCACCGCTCGACCGCACCGTTCGTGCCGGGCGTCACGATGCCGACCCCGAGCTGGTGCAGCACATACCCCAGCGCGTCGGCGAGGCTCGCCCGGGTGACCACCGTACCGAGATCCAGACCGAGGTGGACCATGGTCTGCGCGATCGCGGGCCGGATGCCGGAGACGATGCACTCGGCGCCCATGAGCCGGGCCGCCGCGACCGTCTTCATCAGGTGCTGCGCCACCAGCGAGTCGACGGTCGGCACGCCGGTGATGTCCAGGATCGCGTAGCGGGCCTGCTGCTCCACGATGGACTCCAGCAGGGTCTCCATCACCACCTGGCTGCGCGCGCTGTCCAGCGTGCCGATCAGCGGAACGGCCACGATGCCGTCCCACAGCTTGATGACCGGCGTGGCCACCTCCAGCAACTGCAGCCGCTGGCGGTCGATGAGCGCCTGCCCCTCGCTGAGCGCCGTCTGCATCACCACCACCCGCAGGGTGCCCATCAGTACGTTCAGGCCGGTGACACAGTCCCGGACGTGCTCGACCGGGGCCTGCTCGGACAGGGCGGCCACCAGCAGGTTCTCGACGGGCGGACGCAGTGCGGCCAGCTCGCTCGACACCTGCGCGGTGCTCAGCCCGGCGCGCGAGCGGGCCGCGCTCATCCGGGCCAACTGCTCGCGCACCGCCGTGAATCCGGCGGCGTCCGGGTCCTCGACCCGCGCCGCGTCCGCGACTTGGGCCAGCGCGTCCACGACGGCCTTGGCCGCCTCGACCGCCTCGTCGCGCGAGACGGTGAACACGGCCCGGAACAAGGGCTCGTCCGCCCATCGCTGGGCGATCTGCTCACGGTGGCGCCGCAGAAAGTCCCTGACCTCGCGCGTCGGCGCTCCCGCCGTTCCCTCCGCCTGTTCCGGCACCTGTCCCACTCCTCATCCGCGTTGCGCCGAACCCCACCCCGACCGGGACGGTGTGCCGGCGGCGTGACCAGCCGGTCGACAACTCTAACCACCCGCCGACCTGGCGCGTCACCCGCTTCCGCAGGACCGGTACGGGGCGGGACGCGGACGCGCTTCGGCTCAGGCGTCGGGGACCTGCGGACCCTCCGGCTGGGCGTCCACACGGGCGAGGGCCTGGTCGAGGCTCTCCGAGACCGGCACCGTGATGCTCACCCCCGTCAGGTCCAGGACGCGCAGCACCGCCGGGGCCGGCGAGATGATGTGCACGCTGCCCGGCAGCTCGCGGGCCTCCTGGTAGACCCGCAGGATGATGTTCATGCCGGACGAGTCCATGAACGGGACCGCCGAAAGATCCAGCAGGAAGTGCCTGCGGCCGTGGTGGAGCTGGTTGGCCAGATGGTGCTGGAACTCGGTTGCCGTGTCGACGTCCAGGTAACCCTCCACCTTGAGCAGCGCGACATCCTCCCGCGGCAGCGTCACCTCGACGGACAGCGGGTTCTGGGCTATGGGCACGTGTACCTCCAACAACGCGGCGGCGCGGCGGACCGTCGGGTGGCCCACCGCGCCGGGCGGTTACCCCCGAATCCCGGCTCCACACCTGCCGGCCGGACCCGTTCGCCCCGCCGTGCCTCACCCCACCCGGATGCCCACCAGACACGTGTCGTCGTCCGTGTCCGACCTGCTGTAGGTGAGCAGCCGGTCCAGATGCTGGTCCAGGGTGTTCGGCGTCGGGCGCACCGTGCTCAGCAGCTGGGCCAGCGCCTCCTCCACCGGCCGGTCGCGGCGTTCGATCAGACCGTCGGTGTACATCAGCAGCGTGTCCCCGGCGGCCAGCTCCGCCTCGGCCTCCTCGTACGCCGTCTCCGCCACCGCCCCCAGCAGCATCCCCCGGACCAGCGGCAGCGGCTCCGCCCCCGGGCCCCGCACCAGCACCGGCGGCAGATGGCCCGCCCTGGCCCAGCGCAGCGTGCGCCGGGCCGGGTCGTACAGGCCGCACACCGCCGTGGCGGTGACCCCGCCCGTCAGGTGGTGCGCCACGATGTTCAGCCAGGACAGCAGCTGTCCGGGACCGGCCCCGGTCACGGCGAGACCGCGCAGCGCGTTGCGCAGGACCACCATGCTGGTCGCCGCCTCTATCCCGTGCCCGGCGACGTCCCCCACGCACAGCAGCACAAGACCGCTCGGCAGCATCACCGCGTCGTACCAGTCGCCGCCCACGAGCTGCTCCGTCTCCGCGGGCCGGTACCGGACGGCCACCTGGAGGTCCGGCACCCGCAGCGGGGTCTGGGCGGGCGGCATGATGGCGTGCTGCAACTGCAGGGTGAGCCGGGCGCGTTCGACGGCCTGCTGCTCGGTGTGGGCCAGCTGGTCGCGGGTCGCGGCGAGCGCCACCTCCGTCCAGTGCTGGGCCGAGATGTCCTGGCAGGCGCCCCGGACCAGGAGCAGCCGGTCGTCGGTGTCCAGGACCGGCTCGGCCACCACCCGTACGTGCCGGGTCACCCCGTCGGGCCGCCGCAGCCGGAACGCCGCCGACGCCGGCCGCCGGTGGTGCAGCAGCGTGCGCAGGAACCGCCCGATGGCCACGGCGTCGTCCGGGTGCGCGTGGGCGGCCAGCTCCTCCAGCGGCACCGGCGTGCTCGTGTGCGGGCGCCCGTACAGGTCGAACAGCTGCCCGTTCCAGGTGATCTCGCCGGTCAGCAGGTTCTCCTCGAAACCGCCGATGCGGCCGAGCCGCTGGGCGTGCTGCAGGAGGCTGGCCAGCCGGGCCGTCTCGTCCTCGATGCGCCAGATGAGCAGCACGGCGTTGCCGTGCCGGCTGATGCTGATGTCCGCGACCGCCGCCAGCGGCACCTGGTCCACCAGCGCGGTCAGGTTCAGATGCCGGGCGCGGAACGGCTCGCCCGTGGCGTACACGCGCTCCACGTTCTGGAACAGCTCGCTGTCCCCGGCGGCCATCGGATAGGCCTCTAGCAGCAGCGCCCCGCCCACGACGGCACGCGGCCGTCCGGCCGGATCCATGAAGCGCTTGTTCACGTGCTGGATGCGGAAGTCCGCCAGCTGCCCCGCCGCGTCCAGGTGCGGCACCAGCACCAGCGCGGGGTCGTGCAGCCCGTCGGCCAGGTCCATCAGCTCCACCGCGTCCGGGATGACCCGCGGCTCCTGCCCGGGCTCACGCGGCGGCGTGTACGACTCCAGGGTGTGCGCGCACAGCTCCGCCAGGGCCTCCACCTGACGGACCACCTGCGGGGGCTGCGGGGCCAGCGGCACCGGCCAGGCGATCTCCAGCACGCCGTGGATGCGCCCCCCGGTGCCGGCGGGCACGGCGACCCTGCCGCCCTGCGGGTACTGGTGCCGGCCCACGCTGGGCAGCCCCGTCCCGGCGAGGGACGCGAACCACTGCCCCGAGCGCTCGGTCAGTCCGCACCGGGCCACCGTCGCCACGTCCGGCGGCACGTACCGCCAGCGGGCCGCCTCGGCGGGCGGGAACCCGGCGCTGCCCACCAGGGTGAGGGCCCCGTCGTACCCGGCCGACCAGATGGCCACCGCGACCGCGCCGAGCGGGCGCAGCGCCTGCTCCAGCAGCGCGTCGGCGACGGCCTGGGTGTCGTCCGCGGCCAGTGCGCCGCTCTCGGCCGCCCGCAGGCGTACGGCGGCGGACTCGGCCACCGTCCCGTCCCGCTCCCCGGCGCCCGTGCCGTGCGGGTCCTGCGGGCCGTGCGGGTCGTCCGGGTCGCCTTCGAGGGTGGTGGCCCGCACCGCCGCGGTGGCCGCGAGGAACGCGTCCGTCACCTCCGACACGCGGTCCCGGGCGGCCTGGTTGATGACGTCGACCGCGAACTCCAGCGGCGTCGCCCGGGACTGCTCGGCCAGCTCGGCGAGCTGCCGGGCGGCCTCGGCCGGGCCGCAGCCGAGCCGCGCGACCAGGACGCCCTTGGCCAGCTCGATCAGCGCCCGGCCCTCGGCCTCCGCCTGGGCCGCCCGCACCTCGCGGCTCAGCCGGTCCACCGTGGCCGCCAGCCTGCCCACGGGCGACAGCGGCGTCATGCCGACCGGGTCGGACAGGTCCCGTCGGACACCGTCTCCCGGCTCGCCCGGCTCGCCCGGCTCGCCCGGCTCGCCGGGCCGCTCGGACACGCTCATGCGGGCAGCCACCGGCGGACACAGGCGATCAGGTCCTGGGTGTCGACGGGTTTGGTGACGTAGTCGCTGGCCCCCGAGGCCAGGCTCTTCTCCCGGTCGCCGGGCATGGCCTTCGCCGTGACCGCGATGATCGGCAGCTCGGCGTACCGCGGGATGCGGCGGATCTCGGCCGTCGCCGCGTACCCGTCCATCTCCGGCATCATCACGTCCATCAGGACCAGCGCGACCTCCGGGTGGTCCACCAGCGCCTCGATGCCCCGGCGGCCGTTCTCCGCGTGCAGCACCCGGAACCCGTGCAGCTCCAGGATCCCGCTGAGCGCGAACAGGTTGCGCGCGTCGTCGTCGACGACGAGGACGGTGCGCCCGGCGGGCGGCCCCTGACCGGCCCGCGGGTCCGGACGCGGCGGCTCCTCCGGCCGCACCAGGGACAGCACGTCCCCGGGTTCCTCGGCGGCCAGATGCAGTGCGATGCGCTCGCGCAGCTCGTCGAGGCCGGCCAGGAACTCCAGGGTCCCGCCGGCCGCGCGCGAGCGCAGGTCCTCCTCCACGGCGGCGTCCGCCCGGTGACCGCTGTGCACGAGCACCGGCACGCTCGCCAGCGCCGAGTCGCCCCGCAACGCCCGCAGGAAGCGGGACGCCTCGTCGTCCGGCATGCCCAGCTCCAGGACGACGCAGTGGCACGGCTCGGCGGCCAGCGCTCCGGCGGCCTCCTCGGCGCCCACCGCCGTGATGACGTCGAGCGGGGGCCGGTCGCCCGCGTCGTCCCGCCCGTGCGTCAGGTCGGCGACCACGCTCTCCGCGACGAGGGTCAGCAGACCGCGCGGACGCTCCTCCACGACGAGCAGGCGCCGGGGCCGCCGGCGGTGGCCGCCGGTCAGCTCGGCCACCGGTGCCGGACGGTCGAGGACGTCCAAGGACGCGTCGGCCGGGAGGTGCTCGGGGGCACGGGCCAGCAGGTCCTCGAAGTCGGGCCGGGCCACCGGCAGGTAGAGCGTGAAGGTGCTGCCCCGGTCGGGCGTGCTGTCCACCGTGACGGCGCCGCCGAGGAGCTGGGCGATCTCCCGCGTGATGGACAGGCCGAGCCCGGTGCCGCCGTACTTGCGGCTCGTCGTGCCGTCCGCCTGCTGGAAGGCGCCGAAGATCGACTCCAGGTTCTGCTCGGGGATGCCGATACCCGTGTCCCTGACCCGGAAGGCCACCACGGGACCGCCCCGCACCACGCCCCCGGGCACCTCGTCGTCCGGTGCCGGTTCGACGGCCAGCTCCACGCCGCCCCGCTCGGTGAACTTCACCGCGTTCGACAGCAGGTTGCGCAGCACCTGCCGCAGCCGGGAGTCGTCGGTCAGCAGGTCCGCCGGTGCCCCGGGGGCCGTCGCGACCGTGAACTCCAGGCCCTTCTGGCTCGTCATGGGCCGGAAGGTGGCCTCGACGTACTCGATGAGCTGGCGCAGCGTCACACGCTCGGGGGAGACGTCCATCTTCCCCGCCTCGACCTTCGACAGGTCCAGGATGTCGTTGATCAGCTGCAGCAGGTCCGAGCCCGCCGAGTGGATGATGCCCGCGTACTCGACCTGCTTCGGGGTGAGGTTGCGCGAGGGGTTCTGGGCGAGCAACTGGGCCAGGATGAGCAGGCTGTTGAGCGGGGTGCGCAGCTCGTGGCTCATGTTGGCCAGGAACTCCGACTTGTACTTCGAGGCCAGCGACAGCTGCTGGGCGCGGGCCTCCAGCTCCTGCCTGGCCTGCTCGATCTGCAGGTTCTTCGCCTCGATGTCCCGGTTCTGCGCCGCGAGCAGGGACGCCTTGTCCTCCAGCTCCGCGTTGGAGTGCTGCAGCTCCTCCTGCTGGGTCTGCAGCTCCGCGGAGCGGGCCTGGAGTTCGCCGGTCAGGCGCTGCGACTCGGCGAGGAGTTCGTCGGTACGGGCGTTGGCCACGATCGTGTTGACGTTGACGCCGATGGTCTCCATCAGCATTTCCAGGAAGTCCTGGTTGATCTGGCTGAAGGCGGCGACCGAGGCCAGCTCGATGACCCCGAGAACCTGGCCCTCGACGACGATGGGCAGCAGCACCAGCGCGGCCGGGACGACTTCGCCGAGCCCCGAGGAGACGGTCAGGTAGCCCGGCGGAAGCTCGTTCACCATGATGGTGCGCCGGCTGCGCGCGGCCTGGCCGACCAGGGTGCGGCCGAAGGCGATACGGGTGGGTCTGGCCGTGTCCTGCGGGTAGCCGTAGGAGCCGACGAGCCGCAGCTCCGGACCGTCGTCCCCGTCCTCGGCCAGGTAGAAGGCGCCGTACTGGGCCGACACCAGCGGCACCAGCTCGTCCATGATCAGCTCGGCGACGACCGGCAGGTCCCGGTGCCCCTGCATCAGGCCGGAGATGCGGGCGAGGTTGGTCTTGAGCCAGTCCTGCTCCTGGTTGGCCCGCGTGGTCTCGCGCAGGGACTCCACCATGGCGTTGATGTTGTCCCCCAGCTCGGCGACCTCGCCGGAGGCCTCCACGGTGACCGAGCGGGTCAGGTCGCCCTCGGCGACGGCGGAGGTGACCTCGGCGATCGCGCGGACCTGGCGGGTGAGGTTGCCGGCCAGTTCGTTGACGTTCTCCGTGAGGCGCTTCCAGGTGCCGGAGACGCCCTCCACCTCGGCCTGGCCGCCGAGCCGGCCCTCGGTGCCGACCTCGCGGGCGACGCGGGTGACCTCGTCGGCGAAGGCGGAGAGCTGGTCGACCATGGTGTTGATGGTCGTCTTGAGTTCGAGGATCTCGCCGCGGGCGTCGACGTCGATCTTCTTGGACAGGTCGCCCCGGGCCACCGCGGTCGTCACCAGGGCGATGTTGCGCACCTGGTTGGTGAGGTTGTTGGCCATCGAGTTGACGTTGTCGGTGAGGTCCTTCCAGGTCCCGGCGACGTTCGGCACGTTCGCCTGGCCGCCGAGCCGCCCGTCGGTGCCGACCTCGCGGGCGACCCGGGTGACCTCGTCGGCGAACGCCGACAGCGTGTCGACCATGGTGTTGATCACGTCGGCCAGCGCCGCGACCTCGCCCTCGGCGTCCACGGTGATCCGCTGCGACAGGTCGCCCCGGGCCACGGCGGTGGCCACCTGGGCGATGGAGCGGACCTGACCGGTCAGGTTCGACGCCATCACGTTGACGTTGTCGGTGAGGTCCTTCCAGGTCCCCGACACGCCGCGCACCCGGGCCTGCCCGCCCAGGTTCCCGGCCGTGCCGACCTCGCGGGCGACGCGGGTGACCTCGTCGGCGAAGGCGGAGAGCTGGTCGACCATGGTGTTGATGGTGTTCTTGAGTTCCAGGATCTCGCCGCGGGCGTCCACGGTGATCTTCTGGGAGAGGTCGCCCTTGGCCACGGCGGTGGCCACCTGGGCGACGTTGCGGACCTGGTTGGTCAGGTTGCCCGCCATGAAGTTCACCGAGTCGGTGAGGTCGCGCCAGGTGCCCCGGACGCCCTGGACGTCGGCCTGGCCGCCGAGCCGGCCGTCGGTGCCGACCTCGCGGGCGACGCGGGTGACCTCGTCGGCGAAGGCGGAGAGCTGGTCGACCATGGTGTTGATGGTGTTCTTGAGTTCCAGGATCTCGCCGCGGGCGTCCACGTCGATCTTCTGGGAGAGATCCCCCCTGGCGACCGCCGTGGCCACCTGGGCGATGTCACGGACCTGGGTGGTGAGGTTGCCCGCCATGGCGTTGACCGAGTCCGTCAGGTCCGCCCAGGTGCCCGAGACCCCCGGCACCCGCGCCTGCCCGCCGAGGGCGCCCTCCGTGCCGACCTCGCGGGAGACCCGGGTGACCTCGGAGGTGAACACGGACAACTGGTCCACCATGCCGTTGAAGACCTTGGCGATGTCGCCCATCAGCCCGTCCGCGTCGTCCGGCAGACGGGTGCCGAAGTCGCCGTCCCGCACGGCCGTCAGGCCCGCCAGGAGGCGGCGCAACTCCTGGTCGCCCGGAACCGCGTCGACGGATCCGGTGCTGTCGCTGGTCATGCGTACCCTCGTTCCGCTCCCCGGGGGTCCTCGCGGCGAGGACCCACCACCCCCTGCCGGACCGTTCGTGCGGTCCGGCCTCCCGTGCCCGCGTTGGCGCAGTTCACGGATTCGCACCCGGCAGAAAAATATCAGCGCGACGCTACCGCCGCGCGCCCCGCACTCCCCGTGATCCCCGGCGGCCGCCCGTCACCAGGGCAGGAAGACGTGGATGTCCTTGCCCCGCTCCCCGGTGACGACGCTCACCTGGTCGGACAGGGTGTGGATCAGGTGCCAGCCGATGCCGCCGCCGCCCTTGCTCGGATGGAAGGGGCGCGGCGCGGGCTCCGTTGTGTTGGTGTCGTGCATCACCACGTGCACGCCGTCGAAGGTCCGCCGCAGCCGCAGTTGGAACGGTCCCGGAGCGTACTGCACGGCGTTGGCCGCCAGCTCCGTGACGACGAGGAGGATGTCGTCCCAGTGCTCGGGCGCCGCGGGCGGCGCCGCACGGGCGAGGTCGTGGAGGAACTCCTCCGCGACCAGCCGCGCACCGGTCACATTGTGCAGCTCCCCGGTGAAGCTGGCGGTGCGGTTCGTGATCTCCTCGGAAGCCAGTGTCCTGTCCCAACGCGGTTCGGCTGCCATTGCGCCTTCCCGGCCCGGCACGGGCCGGGCATCGTTCCTTCTCCTTCGCTTCCCCTTCGTCTGTAAGTTCCCGTGCAGGCCGAACCTAGTCGCGCCGGTGTGCCGGGCCGGGGACGGGCCGGGCGCCGGTTCAGCGGAGGAACACGTTGTCCGCGTCCTCCCAGCCGGCCGGCTCCTGGGGCGGCGGCGGCGTCGTCGGCCGGCGGTGGGACCGCGCCTCGTACATGGCGTCGATCTCCAGGGAGTAGGTCCGTACGATCTCGTCCCGCCGGAGCTTCATCGACGGGGTGAGCAGTCCGCCCGCCACGTCGAAGGGGTGGGCAAGGACCCGGAAGACCCGGATGGACTCCGAGCGCGACACCGCGCTGTTGGCCGCGGCCACGGCCCGCGCGACCTCCTCCCGCAGCGCGTTCTCCTCCCGTGCCTCCCGGGCCGGAGCGTCGCCGGGCAGGGCCAGGGACGCCCGCCAGTGCGTCAGGAACTCCGGGTCGAGCGTGATCAGCGCACCGACGCAGGGCCGGTTGTCGCCGACCAGCACCGCCTGGTGGACCAGGGGGTGCATCCGCAGCCGCTGCTCCAGGGCGGCCGGGGCCACGCTCTTGCCGCCGCTGGTGATGATCACGTCCTTCTTGCGGCCGGTGATCGCCAGGTAGTTCTCGTCGTCCAGGTGCCCGAGGTCGCCGGTGGCCAGCCAGCCGCCGCGCAGCACCTCGCGGGTGGCACTCCCGTCGCCGACGTACCCCTGGAACAGGGACGGCCCGCGCACCAGGATCTCCCCGTCGTCGGCCACCCGGATCTCCATGCCGGGCAGCGACTGCCCGACGGTGCCGGACTTCTCCCGGCCCAGCGGCTGCATCGTCAGCCCGCCGCTGGTCTCGGTCAGCCCGTAGCCGTCGTGGACGTGGACGCCGATGCCCTCGTAGAAGAGGGCGAGCTCGCGGCTGAGCGGCGAACCGCCCGACGTGGCCCGGGTCACCCGGCCGCCCAGCTCGGCGCGCAGCCGCCGGTAGACCGTCCGCTCGTACAGGGCGTGCTGGAGGCGCAGGTCGAATCCGGGCCCGGTCCCCCTGCCCAGACGCCGGCGCTCCAGCGCCGTGGCGAAGTCGCGCGCCGTGGCCGCGGCCCGCTCGAACAGGGCACCGTGTCCCGCCTGCTGGGCCGTGCGCAGGAAGTTCTTGTAGATCTTCTCCAGGACCGACGGGACGGCGTACAGATACGTCGGCCGGAAGGAACGCAGGGCCGAGGAGAGCGCCTCCCCGGTCAGCACCGGCTCGTGTCCCATCAGGAACCCGCCGCGGACGCAGAGGTTCTGGATCATCAGCCCGTACACGTGCGAGAAGGGCAGGTAGGCGAGGACCGCGCCCTGCTCTCCCGGCGGCGCCGCCGTGTGACCCCAGCCGGCGAGCAGCGTGTCGCACGGGGCGGCCAGGCCGCGGTGGCTCAGCGCACAGCCCAGCGCGCGGCCGGAGGTGCCCGAGGTGTAGGCCACCACGGCCGTGGCGTCCGGCAGCACGATGCGGCGCATGGAGTCGACCGTCGCGGACGGGAGGAACGCGCCGCGCGCCACCAGCGTGTCCAGCGCGCCCGCGTCCAGCTGCCAGACGTGGCGCAGCGCGGGCAGCGACGCGCACACCGAGCCGACCGTCATCACGTTCTGCTCGTCCTCCACCAGCACGCCCACGCAGCCCGCGTCCCGCAGGATCCACTCGACCTGGTCGCGCGAGGAGGTCGGGTAGATCGGCACCACCTCGGCGCCCACCGTCCACAGGGCGTAGCTGAAGACCGTCCACTCGTACCGGGTGCGGGCCAGGATCGCCACCCGGTCGCCCGGCGTGATCCCGCTCGCGATCAGGCCCTTGGCCAGGTCGACCACCTCGTCGCGGAACTCCACCGCGGTCACCTCGTCCCACGCCGTGGAGCCGGGGCCGCGGCGCCGGGCGAGCATCGGCAGGGTCGGCGTGCGGGCGGCCGTCTCGAAGAGGCTGTCGGCGAGAGAGCCGGTCAGCGGCGGGACGGTCCGGGGAGCGAGTGCGGGGTCGTGCATGCGCCGGCTCCTGACGTGTACGGACGGTGACGTCGCCGACGAACACCGTGGTCGACGGTGCTCGGAGGCTAGCCCAGCCGCGGGCGGCGGGGGACCCGGACGGCAGAAGTGTTCCCACCCGGTGATCTCGGCCCGATCGGGGGACTCGGGGGCCATGAGCTATGTGAATCCGGATCCCGAACCCCGACTCAGCACCGGCCTGGAGCCGGGCGGCGGCGTGCCGCCCGGGGAGACCCCGCCGGCGGAGAGCAGCATGCCCGAGGCAGGCCCGCAGGACCTGCTCAGCAATCCGGCCAAGGGCTGGGCCAAGGGTCCGATGGCCCTGATCCTCGCGGTCGTGCTGATCTTCGCGGTGGGCCTGCTGGGCTACGCCCTCGCCCTGATCTACTGATGTCCCGGACCGCCCCAGTACGGGCTCAGACCGCCTGAGTACGGCGCACGCACGCGGCGACGACCTCCCGCAGGCTCCCCGTGCGCGCCAGCAGCTCGCGCTGGAGCCGGGCGCCGTTGCCGTGCCGCAGCAGCACCTCGACACCCTCGCGCACCCGCTCCAGGTCGCCCGCGGCCGCGAGGGCCTCCCCGGCATGCTCCAGCAGGTCCCGTACGACCGTCCCGGCCGGCATCCGCCGCATCGTCGCCGGGTGCAGCAGCTCACTCGTCAGCCCGGACCGGGCGGCCCGCCAGGCCGCGAGGCGGAGCAGGCTCACACTGTGCTCGGCCGGTTCCGCGCCCGCGCGCCACTCCCGCGCGGCCGTGTCGACCAGCGCGCGGGCGAGCGCGGCCAGGACGACCGCGGTGGAGGCGTCCAGGCAGACGTCCGCGACCCGGAACTCGACGGTCGGATACCGCTGGGAGAGCCGGACGTCGAAGTAGACCATCCCGTCGTCCAGGATCGTCCCGGTGGCGAGCATGTCCGCGACCCTGCGGTGGTAGCGCTCCGCCGAGCCGAACAGCTCCGTGGGACCGGCCGACGGCCAGCGCTGCCACACCCGGCTGCGATAGCTGCTGTACGAGGAGTCCCGGCCCTGCCAGAACGGCGAGTTCGCACTCAGCGCGGCCAGCACCGGCAGCCAGGGCCGCACCCGGTCGATCACCGCGACGCCCTCCTCGTCGGAGTCGACCGAGACGTGCACGTGACACCCCAGGACCAGCTGCTCGTGGACCACGACCCCGTACTGCTCGGCCATCCACTCGTAGCGCCGGTTCACGCCGATGGAGGGCGTCACCGGCAGCGGTGAGCTGGCGAGCGCGGCGACGGCACACCCGATCCCGCCGGCGTGCCGTCCGGCCTCCTCGCGGCAGCGGACGATCTCCGCGTGCAGCCGCTCCATGTCCGCCTGCGGATGCGTGGCGAACTCGAGCATCTGCTCGTGCAGCTCCTTCTCGAACACGTCCTGCCCGGAACCGTCGAGGAACGCCCGGGCGAGTACGGCGGCGGACAGCGCCCGCGGTTCACCGGTCGCGGGATCGACCAGGAGGAGTTCCTCCTCCACTCCGACGGTGCGCACGTGGTGCCGCCTCTCTGCGGGCCGGTGTCACCGACCGACTGCCCCGGACAGCCGGTCGGACACCTGGGCGGCTCACCGCGCGTACGGCATCAGCCACACCGTCGCCAGCGGGGGCAGCGTGATCCGGATGCTCCCGTCCTCCGGCTTCACCGGGTCCGGGTTGGCCACGCCGCCGCCGCCGTACTCCTCGGCGTCGGTGTTGAGCACCTCCTGCCACGCGTCGGCCTCGTCGCCGACGGCGAGCCCGTACGCGTGCCGCACGACCGGCGAGAAGTTCGACACCGCCAGCAGCGGACTGCCGTCCGTGCCGTACCGCAGGAACGCGAAGACGTTGTCCTCGGCCGCGTCCACCGAGACCCACCGGAAGCCGGCCGGGTCGGTGTCGCGCTGCCACAGGGCGGGCGTGCGCGCGTAGCGGGTGTTCAGCTCGCGGACCAGGTCCTGGATCCCGCGGTGGTCGAACGCCGAGTGGTACCCCTCGTCCAGCAGCCACCACTCCGGCCCCTGCTTCTCCGACCACTCCGCGCCCTGCGCGAACTCCTGGCCCATGAACAGCAGCTGCTTGCCGGGGTGGGCCCACATGAAGCCCAGGTAGGCGCGGACGTTGGCCCGCCGCTGCCACCAGTCGCCCGGCATCTTCGACACCAGCGCCTGCTTGCCGTGCACCACCTCGTCGTGGGAGATCGGCAGCACGTAGTTCTCGCTGTACGCGTACACCATCGAGAACGTCATCTCGTGGTGGTGGTACTTGCGGTGCACCGGCTCGTGGGCGACGTACTCCAGCGAGTCGTGCATCCAGCCCATGTTCCACTTCAGGCCGAAGCCGAGCCCGCCGGTGTCGGTCGGCCGGGTCACCCCGCCCCAGGCGGTCGACTCCTCGGCGATGGTGATCACGCCGGGGCAGCGCCGGTAGACGGTCGCGTTCATCTCCTGGAGGAAGGCCATGGCCGCCAGGTCCTCGCGGCCGCCGTACTGGTTGGGCTCCCACTGCCCGGAGTCGCGCGAGTAGTCCAGGTACAGCATCGAGGCGACGGCGTCCACGCGCAGCCCGTCGATGTGGAACTCCTCGCACCAGTACACGGCGTTGGCCACCAGGAAGTTGCGCACCTCGGTCCGCGCGAAGTCGAAGGTGTACGTCCCCCAGTCCGGGTGGGTCGCCCGCCGGTCGTCCCCGGGCTCGTACAGCGGGTCCCCGTTGAAGCGACCCAGCGCCCAGTCGTCCTTCGGGAAGTGCGCCGGCACCCAGTCCATGATCACGCCGATCCCGGCCCGGTGCAGCGCGTCCACCAGGAAGCGGAAGTCGTCCGGCGAACCGAGACGTGCGGTCGGCGCGTAGAAGCCGGTGACCTGGTAGCCCCAGGACGGCCCGTAGGGGTGCTCCGCGACCGGCATCAGCTCGACGTGGGTGAAGCCCAGGTCCGCGACGTAGGCGGGCAGCTCCTCGGCCAGCTCGCGGTAGGTCAGGCCCGGCCGCCAGGACGGCAGGTGCACCTCGTACACCGAGAACGGCGCCTCGTGCACAGGCCGGTCGGCGCGGGTCCGCATCCACCGGGCGTCGCCCCACTCGTAGCGCGAGGCGGTCACCACGGACGCGGTGTTCGGCGGCTCCTCGGCCGCGCGGGCCATCGGGTCGGCCTTCAGGAA
Source organism: Streptomyces sp. NPDC059906 (assembly GCF_042730645.1). Classification (NCBI taxonomy): domain Bacteria; kingdom Bacillati; phylum Actinomycetota; class Actinomycetes; order Kitasatosporales; family Streptomycetaceae; genus Streptomyces; species Streptomyces sp. NPDC059906. The sequence continues at coordinate 3,448 of NZ_JBHWKU010000046.1, read as the reverse complement.
CCGGTGCCCGTACCGCGAGTGGATCTCGAACTTGTACCGGGTGCCCTCGCCGACGCCCGGCAGGAACAGCTCCCACACCCCGGACGAACCCAGCGAGCGCATCGGGAACGCGGTGCCGTCCCAGTGCGTGAAGTCGGTGGCGACCCGCACCCCCTGGGCGTTCGGCGCCCACACCGTGAACCGGGTGCCGGCGACGCCCTCGTGCGTCATCGGCTCCGCGCCGAGCGCCTGCCACAGCTGCTCGTGCCGGCCCTCGGTGATCAGATGCAGGTCCAGCTCGCCGAGGGCGGGCAGGAAGCGGTACGGGTCGTGCGTCTCCTGCGGCTCGCCCTGCTCGTAGGCCACCACCAGCGTGTACGCCGGGATCGCGGCGAGCGGCAGCACACCGGAGAACAGGCCGTCCCCCTCCGACCCGAGGGCGTGGCGCTCGCCGTCCACGACCACGCCCACCTCGCGGGCGAAGGGGCGCAGCACCCGCAAGGCGATGCCGCCGGGCACCGGGTGGGCGCCCAGCAGGGCGTGCGGGTCGTGGTGGGCGCCCGCCAGCAGGCGCCCCCGGTCGGTGGGGTCCAGGGGCGGCGCGGTCGCGCACGCACCGGGTGCGGGCGCGACGGGACCGGACGGCTCGGGGATCGAGGTGTCGCGGAGGGCCACGGGTCAGTCTCCTCTCACGGCGAGTCGTTCGATCGCCGCCATGGGTACGGGAAGCCAGTCGGGGCGGTGCCGGGCCTCGTACAGCACCTCGTACACGGCACGGTCGGTCTCGTAGGCGCGCAGCAGGCCGTGCTTCTTGCGGGGGTCCCACCCGGCGCGGGCGGCGTAGCCCGCGCAGAACGCCTCCCGGCAGCGGCGCGCCCACTCCGGGCGCCACGGCCGGCGCTGCCGGGCGGCGTAGTCGAAGGACCGCAGCATCCCAGCGATGTCCCGCACGGGGGAGTGGGCGCTGCGTCGCTCGGCCAGCGGGCGCGAGGGCTCGCCCTCGAAGTCGATGACGAACCAGTCGCGGCCGGCCCGCAGCACCTGACCCAGGTGCAGGTCGCCGTGGATGCGCTGGGCGGGCGGCCCCCAGTCGCAGGTCGACAGTGCCGCGAAGGCCGCCCGCAGACCCGGGACGAAGGGCTGCAGCGCGGGTACGCAGTGCGCCGCCGCGGTCAGCCGCTCGGTCATCCCCGCCGCCGTGCGGCCGTTCTCGCCGGGCGCGCCGACCGGGAAGGCCGAGGCCAGCGCGAGGTGCACGTCGCCCATCGCCTGCCCCAGCTCGTGGGCCTGCACGGTGAACTCGTCCCCGGCGGCGAGCGCGTTGAGGGCCAGGGTCCAGCCGTCGGAGGCGCCGTGCAGGAACGGCTGGAGCACGCCGAGCGTCGCCCCGTACGGGTGGGTCGTGCGCATCCAGGCCACCGGCGCCGGTACCCGGCCGCAGCCCTGCCGGGCCAGCGCGTCCGGCACCTCCAGGTCGGGGTTGACGCCGGGCTGGACGCGGCGGAACAGCTTCAGGATGAACTCGTCGCCGTAGATCAGCGAGGAGTTGGACTGCTCGGCGTCCAGCAGTCGCGGCGCGAGACCGCCGGGCACCGGCCGCGCGGGGTCGGCCTCGAAGCGCAGCGGGCCCGCCTTCCCCGGGTGCCGGAGCCGTTCCAGGAGCAGCTGGGCGGTCCGGGGGTCGTGCAGCGCGTCGTAGACCGTCCGCCCGGCCAGCGGCCCGTCCTGCACCTGCCCGATGACGGCCCGGCCCAGCCGCGGCGCGGGCTGCTCGCGCACACCGAGGAGCAGCTGGTAGCAGTCCCCGGCCGGGGGAGCGCCGCCCGGGGAGGGCACGGAGCCCTGCCCGGTGTGCACCAGGAGGTGCAGACAGCCCGGGAACAGCTCGGTCATCGACAGCAGACCCAGCTCGGCCACGGGCCGGTCCTTGCCCGCGAACCAGCGCTGGCGCGGCAGCCACTGGCGCAGCAACTCGCCGAGCGACGCCATCGGCTCGGCGAGCTGCCTGCGTCTGGGGCGCAGGGGTGCGGTCTTCGGCATGGTGACGCGTCCTTTCCTCGGCCCACGCTCAAGCGCGGCGGCCGATGCGGGATGCGACTCGGGTGAGCCGGAACCAGTAGAATCCGTGGCCCCCGAGGGTCAGCAGGTACGGCAGTTCGCCGATGGCGGGGAAGCGGACCCCGCCGAACAGCTCGACCGGATGGCGTCCGGCGAACTCGCGCAGGTCCAGCTCGGTGGGCTGGGCGAACCGCGCGAAGTTGTTCACGCACAGCACCAGGTCGTCCTCGTACTCCCGCAGGAAGGCCAGGACAGCGGGGTTCGAAGAGGGCAGTTCGGTGTAGGTGCCGAGGCCGAAGGCGGGGTTCTGCTTGCGGATCTCGATCATGCGCCGGGTCCAGTGCAGCAGGGACGAGGGCGAGGCCATGGACGCCTCGACGTTCGTCACCTGGTAGCCGTAGACCGGGTCCATGATCGCGGGCAGGTAGAGGCGGCCCGGGTCGCAGGTCGAGAAGCCGGCGTTGCGGTCGGGCGTCCACTGCATGGGGGTGCGCACGGCGTCGCGGTCGCCGAGCCAGATGTTGTCGCCCATGCCGATCTCGTCGCCGTAGTAGAGGATCGGGGATCCCGGGAGGGCGAGCAGCAGGGCGGTGAACAGCTCGATCTGGTCGCGGTCGTTGTCCAGCAGGGTGGCCAGGCGCCGGCGGATGCCGATGTTGGCGCGCATCCGCGGGTCCTTGGCGTACTCCGCGTACATGTAGTCGCGTTCCTCGTCGGTGACCATTTCCAGGGTCAGCTCGTCGTGGTTGCGCAGGAAGATGCCCCACTGGCAGCCCGACGGGATGGCCGGGGTCTTGGCGAGGATTTCCGAGACCGGGTAGCGGGACTCCCTTCTGACCGCCATGAAGATCCGGGGCATGACGGGGAAGTGGAAGGCCATGTGGCACTCGTCGCCGCCCTTGGAGTAGTCGCCGAAGTAGTCGACCACGTCCTCCGGCCACTGGTTGGCCTCGGCCAGCAGCACGGTGTCCGGGTACTGCGCGTCGATCTCGCGGCGCACCCGCTTGAGGAACGCGTGGGAGGCGGGCAGGTTCTCGCAGTTGGTGCCCTCCTCGGCGTACAGGTAGGGCACGGCGTCGAGACGGTAGCCGTCCACGCCCAGGTCCAGCCAGAACTTCAGGGCGGCGAGCATCTCCTCCTGCACGGCCGGGTTCTCGTAGTTGAGGTCCGGCTGGTGGGAGAAGAACCGGTGCCAGTAGTACTGGCCGCGGACCGGGTCGTAGGTCCAGTTGGAGGCCTCGGTGTCGACGAAGATGATCCGGGCGTCGGCGTACTGGGTGTCGTCGTCGGCCCAGACGTAGTAGTCGCCGTACGGGCCGTCCGGGTTCTTGCGGGACTCCTGGAACCACGGGTGCTGGTCGCTGGTGTGGTTCATGACGAAGTCGATGATCACGCGCATGCCGCGCTGGTG
>NZ_JBHWKU010000045.1:0-61057 GCF_042730645.1 Streptomyces sp. NPDC059906 | reverse complement strand
GCCCGAGCCGCCTGCTCCCTGCCGAGCGCGGGTCGGCGGCCCGAGCCGCCTGCTCCCTGCCGAGCGCGGGTCGGCGGCCCGAGCCGCCTGCTTCCTCCCGAGCGCGGGTCGGCGGCCCGAGCCGCCTGCTCCCTGCCGAGCCCGGGCTGGCGATCCGAGGCGCCCGCTCCCTGCCGAGCCCGGGCTGGCGATCCGAGGCGCCCGCTCCCTGCCGAGCCCGGGCTGGCGACCAGAGGCGCCCGCTCTCTCCCGAGCGCGGGTCGGCGGCCCGAGCCGCCCGCCCCCGCCCCGCCCCGTGAGGCGGGAAGCCGATGGAACCCATCGCCTCGGCGGGCCCTCGCGTGGGCCCGCGACACCCGGCCGAGGGACGCGCTGTCCTTCCGGAGGGCCGTTGCGGACACAATGGGGGGATGAGCGACAGTCCAGCCCCACTCGCCGACCCCCACCTCGTCTACGACCCGGTGGCGGGCGACGGCCCGAAGGACGTGGTGGTCCTCGGGTCCACCGGGTCGATCGGGACCCAGGCCATCGACCTCGTGCTGCGCAACCCGGACCGCTTCCGGGTCACCGCCCTGTCCGCCAACGGCGGCCGGGTCGCCCTCCTCGCCGAGCAGGCGTACCGGCTGAAGGCGCGGACCGTCGCCGTCGCCCGCGAGGACGTCGTACCGGCACTCCGGGAGGCGCTCACCGCCCAGTACGGGACGGGCGAGCCGCTCCCCGAGATCCTCGCCGGACCGGAGGCGGCCACCCAGGTCGCCGCCTCCGCCTGCCACACCGTGCTCAACGGCATCACCGGCTCCATCGGACTCGCGCCCACGCTCGCCGCCCTGGAGGCGGGCCGCACCCTCGCGCTGGCCAACAAGGAGTCGCTCATCGTCGGCGGCCCGCTGGTCAAGGCGCTGGCCAAGCCGGGCCAGATCATCCCGGTCGACTCCGAGCACGCCGCCCTCTTCCAGGCGCTGGCCGCCGGTACCCGCGCCGACGTGCGCAAGCTGGTCGTCACCGCGTCCGGCGGCCCGTTCCGCGGCCGGACGAAGGACCAGCTGGCGGCGGTCACCGTCGAGGACGCGCTCGCCCACCCCACCTGGGCCATGGGCCCGGTGATCACGATCAACTCCGCGACCCTCGTCAACAAGGGCCTGGAGGTGATCGAGGCCCACCTGCTCTACGACATTCCCTTCGACCGCATTGAGGTGGTCGTGCACCCGCAGTCGTATGTCCACTCGATGGTCGAGTACACGGACGGATCGACACTGGCCCACGCCACGCCCCCCGACATGGGCGGGCCCATCGCCGTGGGCCTCGGCTGGCCCGAACGCGTCCCCGACGCCGCCCCCGCCTTCGACTGGAGCAAGGCCTCGACCTGGGAGTTCTTCCCGCTCGACAACGAGGCCTTCCCCTCCGTCGACCTGGCCAGGCACGTCGGACAGCTCGCGGGCACGGCCCCGGCGGTGTTCAATGCCGCCAATGAGGAGTGCGTCGAGGCGTTCCGGTCCGGCGCGCTGCCGTTTCTCGGGATCATGGAGACCGTCACGCGGGTGGTCGAGGAGCACGGCACCCCCCGTACGGGAACCTCGCTCACCGTCGCGGACGTCCTCGAAGCGGAGACCTGGGCACGCGCCCGGGCCCGGCAACTGGCGGCACAGACGGCGGAGGCCCGTGCATGACGACCCTGATGTTCATCCTCGGCATAGTCCTCTTCGCCGTCGGCCTGCTGTTCTCCATCGCCTGGCACGAGCTGGGACACCTGTCCACGGCCAAGATGTTCGGCATCCGGGTGCCGCAGTACATGGTGGGCTTCGGACCGACGCTCTTCTCCAGGAAGAAGGGCGACACCGAGTACGGGGTCAAGGCCATCCCCTTCGGCGGCTACATCCGCATGATCGGCATGTTCCCGCCCGGCCCCGACGGCCGCATGGAGGCACGCTCCACCTCGCCCTGGCGCGGGATGATAGAGGACGCCCGCTCGGCCGCCTTCGAGGAACTGCAGCCCGGTGACGACAAGCGCCTCTTCTACACGCGCAAGCCGTGGAAGCGCGTCATCGTGATGTTCGCCGGCCCGTTCATGAACCTGATCCTCGCCGTGGTGCTCTTCCTCACGGTGCTGATGGGCTTCGGCATCTCCCAGCAGACCACCACCGTCAGCTCGGTCTCCCAGTGCGTCATCTCGCAGAGCGAGAACCGCGACGACTGCGCCAAGTCCGACCCGGCCTCCCCGGCCGCGGCGGCGGGCCTGCGGGCCGGGGACAAGATCCTCGCCTTCGACGGCGTACGCACCGACGACTGGGACCGGCTGTCCGACCTGATCCGAGCCAACCCGGGCGAGGACGTGCCGGTCGTGGTCGAGCGCAAGGGTGAGGAGGTCACCCTCCACGCGACCATCGCCACCAACAAGGTCGCCAAGAAGGACGCCAACGGACAGATCGTCCAGGGCGAGTACGTCACCGCGGGCTTCCTCGGCTTCAGCTCCGCCACCGGCGTGGTGAAACAGGACTTCGGCCAGTCCGTGACCTGGATGGGCGACCGGATCGGCGACGCCGTCGACAACCTCGCCGCCCTGCCCGCCAAGATCCCCGCCCTGTGGGACGCGGCCTTCGGCGACGGACCCCGCGAGGCCGACTCCCCGATGGGCGTCGTCGGCGCGGCCCGCGTCGGCGGCGAGATCGCCACCCTCGACATCCCGCCCACCCAGCAGCTCGCCATGTTCGTCATGCTGGTGGCCGGCTTCAACCTCTCCCTGTTCCTCTTCAACATGCTCCCGCTGCTGCCGCTCGACGGCGGCCACATCGCGGGCGCCCTGTGGGAGTCGCTGCGCCGCGGCACCGCGAAGGTGCTGCGCAGGCCCGACCCGGGGCCCTTCGACGTGGCGAAGCTGATGCCGGTGGCGTACGTCGTGGCAGGCGTCTTCGTCTGCTTCACCCTGCTCGTGCTGGTGGCGGACGTCGTCAACCCGGTCCGCATCACCTGACGACGGGAAGCCCGATCCGGAGAGCATGTCCCTCCGGACCGGGCTTCACTCACCTCGCCCGGCAGATGGACGCCATAGGGTGCATCTCCCGTACGCCGCGTACCCGGCGTTCATGTCGGTGCCGTAATCTCGAAGGCCGGAGCCCGCCGCTGAACGGGACCGGACCTTGATCCACGACTTGGGGTTGCACAGCAGATGACTGCGATTTCTCTCGGCATGCCGGACGTTCCGACCAGGCTCGCGGAGCGCCGCAAGAGCCGGCAGATCCAGGTCGGGCCCGTGGCGGTGGGCGGCGACGCCCCCGTGTCGGTGCAGTCCATGACCACCACCCGCACCTCCGACATCGGCGCCACCCTCCAGCAGATCGCCGAGCTGACGGCGTCCGGCTGCCAGATCGTCCGGGTGGCCTGCCCCACCCAGGACGACGCCGACGCGCTGCCCGTCATCGCGCGGAAGTCGCAGATCCCGGTGATCGCGGACATCCACTTCCAGCCCAAGTACGTCTTCGCCGCGATCGAGGCGGGCTGCGCCGCGGTCCGGGTGAACCCGGGCAACATCAAGCAGTTCGACGACAAGGTCAAGGAGATCGCCAAGGCGGCCAAGGACCACGGCACCCCGATCCGCATCGGCGTGAACGCGGGCTCCCTGGACCGCCGCCTGCTCCAGAAGTACGGCAAGGCGACCCCCGAGGCCCTGGCGGAGTCCGCCCTCTGGGAAGCATCGCTCTTCGAGGAGCACGACTTCCGCGACATCAAGATCTCGGTCAAGCACAACGACCCGGTCGTGATGGTCGAGGCCTACCGCCAGCTCGCCGCCCAGTGCGACTACCCCCTCCACCTCGGTGTCACCGAGGCGGGCCCGGCGTTCCAGGGCACCATCAAGTCGGCCGTCGCCTTCGGCGCGCTGCTCTCCCAGGGCATCGGCGACACGATCCGGGTGTCGTTGAGTGCCCCGCCGGTCGAGGAGATCAAGGTCGGCATCCAGATCCTGGAGTCGCTGAACCTGCGCCAGCGCGGCCTGGAGATCGTCTCCTGCCCGTCCTGCGGCCGCGCCCAGGTCGACGTCTACAAGCTGGCCGAGGAGGTCACCGCCGGTCTGGAAGGCATGGAGGTCCCCCTCCGCGTCGCCGTCATGGGCTGCGTCGTCAACGGCCCCGGCGAGGCCCGCGAGGCCGACCTCGGCGTCGCCTCCGGCAACGGCAAGGGGCAGATCTTCGTCAAGGGCGAGGTCATCAAGACCGTCCCCGAGTCCAAGATCGTGGAGACCCTCATCGACGAGGCCATGAAGATCGCCGAGCAGATGGAGCAGGACGGCGTGACCTCCGGCGAGCCCTCCGTCTCCGTCGCGGGCTGATCCACCCCCCTAGGGGGGGCGTTTGGATCTTGCCGGGGTCGCGGGGTCTGGCACCCACATCTGCGGCGTTGTCGTCGGTTGCCAACTCCCCCACGCTCGACTTCGCTCGCGCGGGGGCCCCATCGCGTTGTCGCCCTCCTCCGCCTTGCAGCCGCACGCACCAGACCCCGCTCGGGTCGGCCACAAGGCACCGTCGGCCGCGGTCGGCCTGATCCGAACGACACCCCCTGGTGCCGCGTCTCCCCAGGGGGCGGCGCGGCATATTCGCGGCAGGTACAGTGCGGGGACCAGCAGATCTCAGGGTGAGGCCCCCGCACGTGTTGACGCAGACCACCTCCCGCGTGCTCGAACCGAGCGACCTGGACGCCGCGCTCGCCATCCTCGACCGCGACCCGGTCGCCAACGCCTTCGTGACCGCCCGCGTCCAGATCGCCGGCCTCGACCCGTGGCGCCTCGGCGGCGAGATGTGGGGCTGGTACGAGCACGGCATGCTCACGTCCCTGTGCTACGCGGGCGCCAACCTCGTGCCCATCGGCGCCACCCCGCGCGCCGTCCGCGCCTTCGCCGACCGCGCCCGCCGGGCCGGCCGCCGCTGCTCCTCGATCGTCGGCCCGGCCGGTCCGACCGCCCAGCTGTGGCGGCTGCTCGAACCGGGCTGGGGCCCGGCCCGCGAGGTCCGCACCCACCAGCCCCTCATGGTCGCCGACCGCCTCCCCGACGACATCGCCCCGGACCCCTACGTCCGCCGCGTCCGCAAGGACGAGGTGGAGCGGATCATGCCGGCCTGCGTGGCGATGTTCACCGAGGAGGTCGGCATCTCCCCGATGGCCGGCGACGGCGGCCTGCTCTACCAGGCCCGGGTCGCCGAACTCGTCGGCTCCGGCCGCTCCTTCGCCCGCTTCGACGCCGACGGCAAGGTCGTCTTCAAGGCCGAGATCGGCGCCGCCACCGACCGCGCCTGCCAGATCCAGGGCGTGTGGGTGGCCCCCGAGTACCGCGGCAAGGGCCTGGCCGCCCCCGGCATGGCGGCGGTCCTGCGCTACGCCCTCGCGGACGTCGCCCCGGTGGCGAGCCTCTACGTCAACGACTTCAACACCGCGGCGCGACGGACCTACCTCCGGGTCGGTTTCCAAGAGGTGGGCGCCTTCATGAGCGTCCTGTTCTGAGCCCTGGGCGTACCACCCGCACCGGCGCCCCCAACCCACCCCACCGCACCCCCTGTAGGCTCCCGGCATGGACCTCGTGATCGGCCCACTGGACCTCTCCGCGCACGTGGACGAGGCCCTGGCCGTCCAAGCCGCCGCCTTCGGCCTCGGCCCCGACGAGGTGGCCGTCCGCCGTCAGATCGTCCTGCGCCACATGACCCACCCGGGAGCCAGAGCCCTCGGCGCCACCGTCCGGGGCCGTCTCGTCGGCTTCGTCTACGGCATGCCCAACGACCGCACCCACTGGTGGTCCACCGTCGTCGAGCCGTACCTCCGCGCCCAGGGCACCGACGCCTGGCTCGACGACTCCTTCGTCATCACCGAACTCCACGTCCACCCCTCCCACCAGAACCGAGGCGCGGGCCGCGCCCTGATCACCACGATCACCGACGCCGCCCCGCAGCCCCGCTCGATCCTCTCCGCGATCGACACCGAGAGCCCCGCCCGCGGCCTCTACCGCTCCCTCGGCTACCAGGACCTCGCCCGCCGGGTCCTCTTCCCCAGCGCCCCCAAGCCGTACGCGGTCATGGGCGCCACGCTCCCCCTGCTGAGGCGCACTGCCGGTCGATAACCGATTTCCACCCCACCGGACCGCCCGGCTAACCTCCTAGCACCACCCTTACGCAGCAGGAGACACGAGAACCATGGCCAACGCACCGGTCCAGCGCATGTCGAAGTTGATGGCGAAGACGCTGCGCGACGACCCGGCGGACGCCGAGGTCCTCAGCCACAAGCTGCTGGTCCGCGCCGGCTACGTGCGCCGCACCGCCGCCGGCCTGTGGAGCTGGCTGCCGCTCGGCAAGAAGGTCCTCGGCAACATCGAGCGCATCGTCCGCGAGGAGATGGACGCCATCGGCGCCCAGGAGGTCCAGCTCCCCGCCCTCCTGCCGCGCGAGCCGTACGAGGCCACGGGCCGCTGGCAGGAGTACGGCCCCGAGCTCTTCCGCCTCCAGGACCGCAAGGGCGGCGACTACCTCCTCGGCCCCACCCACGAGGAGATCTTCACCCTCCTCGTCAAGGACCAGGCGTCCTCCTACAAGGACCTGCCGGTCATCCTCTACCAGATCCAGAACAAGTACCGCGACGAGGCCCGCCCCCGGGCCGGCATCCTGCGCGGCCGCGAGTTCCTCATGAAGGACTCCTACTCCTTCGACGTCGCCGACGAGGGCCTCGCCGAGTCCTACGCCCTGCACCGCGCCGCCTACCAGCGCATTTTCGAGCGCCTGGGCCTCGACTACCGCATCGTCGCGGCCACCGCCGGCGCCATGGGCGGCTCCAAGTCCGAGGAGTTCCTGGCCCCCGCGGAGGCCGGCGAGGACACCTTCGCGGACTGCCCGAACTGCGACTACGCCGCCAACACGGAGGCGATCACCTTCCGCCTCGCGCCGGTCGACGCCAAGGACGTCCCCGCCGCCGAGGACATCCCGACCCCCGACACCCCCACCATCGAGACGCTGGCCGCCTCCCTCGGCGTGGCGGCCTCCGCCACCCTCAAGAACCTCCTCGTCAAGGTGGACGGCGAGATCGTCGCCGTGGGCGTGCCGGGCGACCGCGAGGTCGACATGGACAAGGTCGAGGCCCACTTCGCCCCCGCCGCCGTCGAACTGGTCACGGCCGAGGACTTCGTCGGCCGCCCCGACCTGGTCCGCGGCTACGTCGGCCCGCAGGGCCTGGGCGAGAAGGTCAAGTACATCGCCGACCCCCGCGTCGCGCCGGGCACCGCGTGGATCACGGGCGCCAACAAGGCCGACACCCACGCCAAGAACGTCGTGGCGGGCCGCGACTTCGAGGTCGACACCTACGTCGACGTCGTGGTCGTCCGCGAGGGCGACCCCTGCCCCAACTGCGGCACCGGTCTCCGCCTGGACCGCGCCATCGAGATCGGCCACATCTTCCAGCTGGGCCGCAAGTACGCCGACGCCCTCAAGCTCGACGTCCTCGGCCAGAACGGCAAGCCGGCCCGCGTCACCATGGGCTCCTACGGCATCGGCGTCTCCCGCGCGGTGGCCGCCCTCGCCGAGCAGCACGCCGACGACAAGGGCCTCGTCTGGTCCAAGGAGGTCGCCCCGGCCGACGTCCACGTGGTCGCCGCGGGCAAGGCGCTGCAGACCGAGCTGGCCCTGGAGGTCTCCGACAAGCTGGCCGCGGCCGGCGTGCGCGTCCTGGTGGACGACCGGGCGGGGGTCTCTCCCGGCGTGAAGTTCACCGACGCCGAACTCATCGGCGTCCCCCAGATCCTGGTGGCCGGCCGCCGCTCCGCCGAGGGCGTCGTCGAACTGAAGGACCGCCGCACGGGGGAGCGCGAGGAGGTAACGGTCGAGGAGGCCCTCACCCGCCTCACCAGCTGACACCCGGGGTGATCCTGGCACCCCGGGTGCGTCGGTGGGTCACGTGGCCCGGCGTTACCGGGGCAGCCGGGGCGGTGCGGGCGCGAGGGGGGACGCGGCCCGGCGTTGCGGGGTGCCGCTGCGCCCACCCGTGCCGCCCCAGCGGCACGACTGCCCGCAGCTAGGGGGGCGGTCAGCCGCGTACGGCGCGAAGGGGGCGTGTCGGGGGGTGTCTGCCCGCAGTGGTTGGCGCGTCAACGCCCCGCACCCCCGTAGCCGACCGATTCCGCGCCGTTCCGAGGACGGACACCCCCCGGCGCGCCCCCGACCCACCCACCGGACAAACGGCGCTACGCACACCCCCACCGAACCCGCACAGGCGCCGCAGGCATCCGCACCGTCACAACCAGCCCGCGAACTCCAACAACAACTCCGCGTCCCGCTCCCGCCCCACCCGCCGGGCCCGCACCCCCGACTCCACCGCCCGGAACAGCGTCCAGCCGCGCAGCCGCTCCTGATCGACCTCCAACGACTCCGCCAGCCGCTTGATCCGCCGCCGAGTCGTCGACGCCCCCGACGGCTGGGCGATCAGATCCTCCACCCGGTCCCGCACCAGCCGCGCCAGATCGAACGCACTCTCCCCGACCACCGGATCGGGCCCCACCGCCAGCCACGGCATCCGATCCCCGGCGAGCACCTTGCTCTGCCGGAACGTCCCGTGCAGCAGCCGCTGCTCCGACGGCCCGCCCAACAGCTCTGCACGCGCCGCGAGCGCCGCGTCCACCAACGGTGCCACCTCCGCGTCCGCCGCCGCTCCCGCCCGCATCGCCTCCGCCTGCCGCCCCGTCCGCTCGGCCACCGTCTCGAACGGATGGGAGCCCGGCGGCTCCACCCACAGCCGCCGCAGCGTCCCCGCCGCCTCCAGCAACGCCTTCGCCTCCGGCAACGACCGCACCGACACGTCCGGATGCAGCCGCTCAAGCAACAGCACCCCCTCCTCGTCCCCCTCCTCCCGCACCTGCACGGCACCCCGCCCACCCCAGTGCACGAGCGCGGCCCGCTCGCTCTCCGGCCGCGCCCGGCGCGGGGCAAGCTTCAGCACCGCCGGCGCCCCCTGGGCCGTCCGCACCAGCACCACCAGGCTGCTGCGCCCCCCGGGCACCTGCACCCGCTCCACCGTCAACCCCCGCCGCGCCACCGCCCGCTCCGCCACTTCGGGCAGCGTCGCCAACCAGTCGTCACCCTCCGGTGCCGTCTCGCCGAACGCCCTGACCAAACGCCGCGGCGGTTCGAAAGCCATGCGCGAGCCGTTCCCTTCCCGTACGGAAAGCCGTACGCGTTACGCAGTCGGTGAAGCCGTCGCCGTACCGGAGGTATCCGGAGCGGCACCCCGCTCGGCGAGCCCAGGGAAGGCTACGCTCCCGCCCCGCCAGCGCACCGCGCGGACCGCCGCCTCGCGCAGCGCCCCGGCCGCCGAGGCCCGCCCGTCGCCCTCGGCCGCCCGCACCAGGTCGGAGTAGACCCCGGCCACCCGCTCCTCCAGCTCCGCCGCCAGCCGCACCGCCGCCGCCGAGTCCGGCACCGAGAAGGGGAGCGTGTACCCCGCCGCCGCGACGACCGGTTCACCACCCAGGTCCCGCACCTCGCGCGCCAGCACGTCCCGCCGCGCCCGGTGCGCGTCATACGCCGTCCGCGCCTCGGCACGCCGTTCCGCACCGATCCGCCCGCCGACGACCCCGTAGCCGTACACGGCCGCGTGCTCCGCCGCCAGCGCCGCCTGGAGGGCGTCCAGCCGCCCGTCCTCCGCCTTGCCCACCCGTCAGCCCTCCGTCAGCAGAAACACGTGCGCCGCCCCGGCCGCCGCGACGGAGGCCAGCAGCCGCGCCGACTCACCCGGCACATCGAGCAGCGTCTCGGCCCGCCGCCCGGCCAGCTTCCGCTCGGCCCCGGCGAGCAGGGCCAGGGCCCCCTTCTCGTCCGCCGGCACGGCATCGGAGTCGTTCGCCGGCCCGGCAGCCCGGGCGGAGGCCGAGGGGGAATCCGCCGTCCCCGACGCCGCCCGCACCGCGCCGAACGCCTCCGCGTGCCGCACGACCTCCTCCCGCAGCGGCCGCAGCCGCGCCGCCAGCCCCGGATGTGCCGCGATCACGGCTGCGTACCGCGCGGCCAGCTCCTCACTGTCCCGGGCCGCACGCGCGCGTGCCCGCTCGACAGCCGAGGGCCCGGCCCCCGCCTCGCCGGAGCCCGGCCCTCCGGTACAGCCGGAGAGCAGGGCGGCCCCGGCGGCCGACGCGAGCAGGCTCCTTCTGCGCGGCCCCCGGAGCGGGCGCGGCGATGGGGAAAGCGACACGGCAGACGTCCTCGACAGACTCGTACGGAAACGACGACAAGGCGACAAAGCGACGACAAAAGCGACGACAAACGAGAAGCAGACCAACGACGAACGAGACGGAAACCCGCAATCCCGCCCGCCCGTGATCACGGTACCCGTGCCCCGCCCGGCCACCACTCACCGCCACCTCACCGCCACCTCACCGGCACCGCCGGACCCGGGTGGACGGCAACACCCCCCGCGACCGGATACCCTTTGACCAGACACACGCACCGACCCACAACAGCACACGCGGCCGAGGAGTCACCCGGATGAGCACCACCCAGAGCGAGAGGCTGCGAGAGCTGCTTGAGCCGCTCGTCGCCTCCCAGGGACTGGACCTCGAAGAGATCGCGGTGGACTCGGTCGGCCGCAGGCGTGTGCTGAGCGTGGTCGTGGACTCCGACACCGGAGCGGATCTCGACCGGATCGCCGATGTGAGCCGCGCGCTCTCGGCGAAGCTCGACGAGACCGACGCGATGGGCGAGGGGGAGTACACCCTCGAGGTCGGCACCCCCGGCGCCGAGCGCCCCCTCACCCAGCACCGCCACTACGTGCGCGCCACGGACCGCCTGGTCCGGTTCCAGCTGCACGAGGGCGGCGAACTGGTCGCCCGCATCCTCGCCGTGGACGAGGACGGACTCGACCTCGAAGTACCGGGAGTGAAGGGCCGCAGGCCCACCACCCGCAGACTGCCCTTCGGCGACATCGACAAGGCACGCGTCCAGGTCGAGTTCAACCGCAAGGACACGAAGAACGACAACAAGACGGAACACGACAACAAGACGGAAGAGGAGGAGGCGTAGCCGTGGACATCGACATGAGCGCCCTGCGGGGCTTGGTACGGGAGAAGGAGATCTCCTTCGACCTGCTGGTCGAAGCGATCGAGTCGGCCCTCCTCATCGCCTACCACCGCACCGAGGGAAGCCGCCGGCACGCGCGCGTGGAGCTCGACCGGAACACCGGCCACGTGACCGTGTGGGCGAAGGAGGACCCCGACGACCTCGAGGAGGGCCAGGCGGCCCGCGAGTTCGACGACACCCCGTCCGACTTCGGCCGCATCGCCGCCACCACCGCCAAGCAGGTCATCCTGCAGCGGCTGCGCGACGCCGAGGACGACGCGACGCTCGGCGAGTACGCCGGCCGTGAGGGCGACATCGTCACCGGCGTGGTCCAGCAGGGCCGCGACCCGAAGAACGTGCTGGTGGACATCGGCAAGCTGGAGGCCATCCTGCCGGTGCAGGAGCAGGTGCCGGGCGAGACCTACCCGCACGGCGCGCGCCTGCGCTCGTACGTCGTCCGGGTGGCGAAGGGCGTACGGGGCCCCTCCGTGACGCTCTCCCGCACGCACCCCAACCTGGTGAAGAAGCTCTTCGCCCTGGAGGTCCCGGAGATCGCCGACGGATCCGTCGAGATCTCCGCGATCGCCCGCGAGGCCGGCCACCGCACCAAGATCGCCGTGCGCTCCACCCGCTCGGGCCTGAACGCCAAGGGCGCCTGCATCGGCCCCATGGGCGGCCGGGTGCGCAACGTCATGGGCGAGCTGAACGGCGAGAAGATCGACATCGTCGACTGGTCGGACGACCCGGCCGAGATGGTGGCGAACGCGCTCTCCCCGGCCCGCGTCTCCAAGGTGGAGGTCGTGGACCTGGCGGCCCGCTCCGCACGCGTGATCGTGCCCGACTACCAGCTCTCGCTGGCCATCGGCAAGGAGGGCCAGAACGCCCGGCTCGCGGCCCGGCTGACCGGCTGGCGGATCGACATCCGCCCGGACACCGAGCAGCCCTCCGACGCGTCGCCGGAGCAGTCGTCCGGCGGCCACGGGGAATAGATCCAAGCCGCACGCCGCTGAGATCACGACAGCTTTGCGTGCGGCACGTGTTCGATTCTTGCCCCGAAGGGGTGAGGTCGGTCCGGGGAGGTAGACTTAGGAGTGTCTGGCCGGACACGTACCCGAGCATGCCCCGAGCGCACCTGCGTGGGGTGCCGGGAGCGAGCGGTCAAGAGCGAGCTGCTGCGCACCGTGGCGGTCGAGGGTCATTGCACCCCTGATCCACGCGGTACGCTGCCCGGCCGGGGTGCGTACGTACACCCCGCACCGGACTGTGTCGACCAGGCGGTGCGCCGCAAGGCGTTTCCGCGGGCGCTCCGCGTCCCGGGTCCGCTCGATGTAAAGGCGTTGCGCCACTACGTCGAGCAGGCAGAAGGTTGCAGCAAGGTTGCTGAAAGCAGCATGTGAGCAACGTGGTAAGGAAGACATGCCGCGCGAAACCCCGCGCGGCTTGGTACCTCGCGAGTCGAAAGCAGGTCGAGATTGCGATGAGCACTCGATGAGTACGCGATGAGTACGCCCATGAACTAGCGACGGTCCGGACGCAACCCGGACCTCAGAGGAGCGAAGTGGCTAAGGTCCGGGTCTACGAACTCGCCAAGGAGTTCGGCGTCGAGAGCAAGGTCGTCATGGCCAAGCTCCAGGAACTCGGTGAATTCGTCCGTTCGGCGTCTTCGACCATCGAAGCGCCCGTAGTACGCAAGCTGACAGACGCATTCCAGCAGGGCAGTGGCAACGGCCGGTCCGCCGGTCGCCCCGCGGCCCCGAAGAAGGCGGCCCCCAGGCCCGCCGCGCCGTCCCCGGCGCAGGCGGCCCGTCCGGCCGCCCCGCGGCCGCCGGCCGCGCCCAAGCCCGCGGCTGCCCAGCAGCCCGAGGCTCCGTCGGTTCCCGCACCGGCGCCGTCCCAGGGCCAGCCCCAGGGCCAGCGTCCGACGCCGGGCCCGAAGCCCGCGCCGCGTCCGGCCCCCGCCGCCCCGGAGTTCACCGCTCCGCCGGCTGCTCCGGCCGCCCCCGCCGCCTCGACTCCGGCTCCGTCCGGCCCGAAGCCCGGCGGTGCGCGTCCCGGTGCCCCCAAGCCCGGCGGCGCCCGTCCGTCCGGTCCGGGTCAGGACCGTGGCCAGCAGGGCGGCCAGGGCCGTCCCGGCGGCCAGCGTCCCGGTGCCCCGGCGCAGCGTCCCGGCGGCCGTCCCGGCGGTCCGCGTCCGGGCAACAACCCCTTCACCTCCGGCGGCAACGCCGGCATGGCGCGCCCGCAGGCGCCCCGTCCGCAGGGCGGTCCCCGTCCGGGCGGTCCCGGTGGTGCTCCCGGCGGCGGTCCCCGTCCGCAGGGTCCCGGCGGCCAGGGCGGCGGTCCCCGTCCCCAGGCTCCGGGCGGCAACCGTCCGAGCCCGGGCTCGATGCCGCGTCCGCAGGGCGGCGGCGCAGGTCCCCGTCCCGGCGGCGGCCCGCGTCCGAACCCCGGCATGATGCCGCAGCGTCCCGCTGCCGGCCCGCGTCCCGGCCCCGGTGGCGGCGGTCGCGGACCCGGCGGTGCCGGTCGTCCCGGCGGCGGCGGTCGCCCCGGTGGTGGCGGCGGCTTCGCCGGTCGTCCCGGTGGCGGCGGTGGCGGTCGTCCGGGTGGCGGCGGCGGTTTCGCCGGTCGTCCCGGTGGTGGCGGCGGCTTCGGCGGCGGCGGTGGCCGTCCCGGCTTCGGCGGTCGTCCCGGCGGTCCCGGTGGCCGTGGTGGCACGCAGGGCGCCTTCGGCCGTCCCGGCGGTCCCGCGCGTCGCGGTCGCAAGTCGAAGCGGCAGAGGCGCCAGGAGTACGAGGCCATGCAGGCCCCGTCGGTCGGCGGCGTGATGCTGCCTCGCGGCAACGGCGAGACCATTCGCCTGTCGCGCGGTGCGTCGCTCACCGACTTCGCGGAGAAGATCAACGCCAACCCGGCGTCGCTCGTCGCGGTCATGATGAACCTCGGCGAGATGGTCACCGCGACCCAGTCCGTCTCCGACGAGACGCTCCAGCTCCTCGCCGGCGAGATGAACTACACGGTTCAGATCGTCAGCCCGGAGGAGGAGGACCGCGAGCTGCTCGAGTCCTTCGACCTGGAGTTCGGCGAGGACGAGGGGTCCGAGGAGGACCTGGTCGTCCGTCCTCCGGTGGTCACCGTCATGGGTCACGTCGACCACGGCAAGACCCGACTGCTCGACGCCATCCGCAAGACGAACGTCATCGCGGGCGAGGCCGGCGGCATCACCCAGCACATCGGTGCCTACCAGGTCGCGACCGAGGTCAACGACGAAGAGCGCAAGATCACCTTCATCGACACCCCGGGTCACGAGGCGTTCACCGCCATGCGTGCCCGCGGTGCCCGGTCGACCGACATCGCGATCCTGGTCGTCGCGGCCAACGACGGCGTCATGCCGCAGACGGTCGAGGCGCTCAACCACGCCAAGGCGGCCGAGGTCCCGATCGTCGTCGCGGTCAACAAGATCGACGTCGAGGGCGCCGACCCGACCAAGGTGCGCGGTCAGCTGACCGAGTACGGCCTGGTGGCCGAGGAGTACGGCGGCGACACCATGTTCGTCGACATCTCCGCCAAGCAGGGTCTGCACATCGACTCCCTGCTGGAGGCCGTGGTCCTCACCGCGGACGCCTCGCTCGACCTGCGGGCCAACCCGGTCCAGGACGCGCAGGGCATCTCGATCGAGTCCCGTCTCGACCGCGGCCGCGGTGCCGTGGCGACGGTCCTCGTGCAGCGAGGCACCCTGCGGGTCGGCGACACGATGGTGGTGGGCGACGCCTACGGCCGCGTCCGCGCCATGCTCGACGACAACGGCAACAACGTCGCCGAGGCGGGTCCGTCCACGCCGGTCCAGGTGCTGGGTCTGACCAACGTCCCGGGCGCCGGTGACAACTTCATCGTGGTCGAGGAGGACCGTACGGCCCGCCAGATCGCGGAGAAGCGCGCCGCCCGCGAGCGCAACGCCGCGTTCGCCAAGCGCACGCGCCGCGTGTCGCTGGAGGACCTGGACAAGGTGCTGAAGGCCGGCGAGGTCCAGCAGCTCAACCTGATCATCAAGGGCGACGCGTCCGGATCGGTCGAGGCGCTGGAATCCTCCCTGCTCCAGCTGGACGTCGGCGAAGAGGTCGACATCCGCGTCCTGCACCGCGGCGTCGGTGCGGTCACGGAGTCCGACATCGACCTGGCGATGGGCTCCGACGCCATCGTGATCGGCTTCAACGTGCGCGCCGCCGGGCGTGCCGCGCAGATGGCCGAGCGCGAAGGCGTGGACGTCCGGTACTACTCGGTCATCTACCAGGCGATCGAGGAGATCGAGGCGGCCCTCAAGGGCATGCTCAAGCCGGAGTACGAAGAGGTCGAGCTGGGCACGGCGGAGATCCGCGAGGTCTTCCGCTCCTCCAAGCTGGGCAACATCGCGGGTGTGCTCATCCGCTCCGGCGAGGTCAAGCGCAACACCAAGGCGCGCCTCCTGCGCGATGGCAAGGTCATCGCGGAGAGCCTCAACATCGAGGGTCTGCGTCGCTTCAAGGACGACGTCACCGAGATCCGCGAAGGCTTCGAGGGCGGTATCAACCTCGGAAACTTCAACGACATCAAGGTCGACGACGTCATCGCGACGTACGAGATGCGCGAGAAGCCGCGGGTGTAATCACCGCGACTTCCGGGAGTGACCGGTCCGGGGCCGGTCGGCGGAGCAAATATCCGTCGATCGGCCCCGGCCGTTCGTTGTACGGTTCAGATGATCCCGCCCGTTCGCGGCGGGGCCATCGATCCCGGACCGGCGGGTGAACCGGCTGCACATGTATGTGGGGACGCTGTCCTTCGACCTCCTCCTCGGCGACGTACATTCGCTGAAGGAGAAGCGCTCCGTCGTCCGTCCGATCGTCGCCGAACTCCAGCGGAAGTACGCGGTGAGCGCGGCGGAGGTGGAGCACATGAACCTCCATCGCCGGGCCGTCGTCGGCCTGGCCCTGGTGTCCGGCGACGCGGGCCACCTCAGCGACGTGCTCGACCGGTGCGAGCGGCTGGTGGCCGGCCGCCCCGAGGTGGAGCTGCTGTCGGTGAGGCGGCGCTTCCACGGCGACGACGACTGACCAGATCGGGCAGAAGACCAGATCAGGCAAGAGAAGAAGAAAGAACGGGAGACGGACCAGTGGCCGACAACGCGCGGGCGAAAAGGCTGGCGGACCTCATCCGAGAGGTGGTGGCCCAGAAGCTGCAGCGCGGGATCAAGGACCCGCGGCTCGGCTCGCACGTCACCATCACGGACACGCGGGTCACCGGTGACCTGCGGGAGGCGACCGTCTTCTACACGGTCTACGGGGACGACGAGGAGCGCAAGGCCGCCACGGCGGGCCTGGAGAGCGCCAAGGGCATCCTGCGCTCCGAGGTGGGCAAGGCGGCCGGTGTGAAGTTCACGCCGACCCTGACCTTCGTCATGGACGCCCTGCCGGACACCGCCCGCAACATCGAGGACCTCCTCGACCGGGCGCGGCAGTCCGACGAGAAGGTGCGCGAGGCGTCCGCGGGCGCCGCGTACGCGGGCGAGGCGGACCCGTACCGCAAGCCGGGCGAGGACGAGACCGACACCGAAGGCGCCGTCGAGGCCGACGAGACGGACGACACCGCTAAATGACCGAGAAGCACACCGCGCCCGACGGCCTTGTCATCGTCGACAAGCCGTCGGGCTTCACTTCGCACGACGTCGTCGCCAAGATGCGGGGCATCGCCCGCACCCGGCGCGTCGGGCACGCCGGCACGCTCGACCCGATGGCGACGGGCGTCCTGGTCCTCGGTGTGGAGCGGGCGACCAAGCTCCTCGGGCACCTCGCCCTCACCGAGAAGGAGTACCTGGGCACGATCAGGCTCGGGCAGACCACGCTCACCGACGACGCCGAGGGCGAGATCACGGGGTCGCGGGACGCCTCGAAGGTCACCCGGGAGGCGATCGACGCCGGCGTGGCCGAGCTGAGCGGCGCCATCATGCAGGTGCCGTCCAAGGTCAGCGCCATCAAGATCAAGGGCGTGCGTTCCTACAAGCGGGCGCGCGAGGGCGAGGAGTTCGAGATCCCCGCCCGCCCCGTCACCGTCTCCACCTTCGCGGTGTACGACGTCCGGGACGCCGTCGCCGACGACGGCACCCCGGTCCTGGACCTGGTGGTCTCGGTGACCTGCTCGTCCGGCACCTACATCCGGGCGCTGGCCCGCGACCTGGGCGCCGGACTCGGCGTAGGCGGGCACCTCACGGCGCTGCGCCGCACCCGCGTCGGGCCGTACAAGCTGGACGGCGCCCGGACGCTGGACCAGCTCCAGCAGGAGCTCACCGTCATGCCCGTCGCGGACGCGGCCGGCGCGGCCTTCCCCCGCTGGGACGTGGACACCAGGCGGGCCCGGCTGCTCACCAACGGAGTACGGCTGGAGATGCCCGAGCAGTACGCGGGCGCCGGTGCCGTCGCCGTCTTCGATCCCGACGGGCGCCTCCTCGCGCTCGTGGAGGAGCACAAGGGCAAGGCGAAGAGCCTGGCCGTCTTCGGCTGAGCCCACACACCGTCAGGTCCGCCCGTGGAGCGGCGCACACGGGGACTGCCACTGTCGCCGCTCCACGGTCCCCCCTCGGTTCCCCCACCCCCTAGGGTGTATCCGACCCACCCCTTCTGTTCACCCGTCCGGGCAGGCGCTCGGAGTGAACCGGGGGAGTGGAAGGGGGCGCGTTCGTCAGGGGCTCTGTCCCGCTGATCATCACGCGCCTACCGTCGAACACACAGCACGGGTGTACGGCGGGGAGGTTCGACGATGGCGTCGAGGAACCGGTCCCGGGAGGCGACGGGCGGCAGGGCGGGGCAGCGGCCCGGGGACGGCTCCCGACAGGCGCGGGGCGGGCCCCCGGCCGTCCGGGCGGCCGGCCCGGCGGAGCACGGCGCACCCGACGCCGCCCTCATCCGCGTCCACGACCTCGCCGGCCGCCCGCGCGGCACGGGATTCCTCGCCGACCACCACGGCACGGTGCTCACCAGCCACGAAGCGGTCGACGGTCTGACCCGGCTGGTCCTGAGCACGGCCGGTGG
Source organism: Streptomyces sp. NPDC059906 (assembly GCF_042730645.1). Classification (NCBI taxonomy): domain Bacteria; kingdom Bacillati; phylum Actinomycetota; class Actinomycetes; order Kitasatosporales; family Streptomycetaceae; genus Streptomyces; species Streptomyces sp. NPDC059906. The sequence goes on along the minus strand of NZ_JBHWKU010000045.1, from coordinate 42,933 downwards.
CCGCCGCCGCGTGGTGGCCGCCGCCGACGTCGTCCCGCTGCCCGCCCTCGGCCTGGCCCTCGTGCGCACCGAGGGCCTCGGCGCCGCCCCGCTGCCCCTGAGCACGCGGGACCGCGTCGAGGCCGGGACCTACGTACGCATCGCCGCCGGGGGCTGGCGCGAGGCCCGGGTGCTGGGCGCCACCGACGTCACCTACACCGCCACCGACCGCTTCCACCTCCTCGGCGACGCCCTGGAGCTGGCCGTCGGCACCTGCGGGCGCGACGCGCTCCGGCTGGGCGGGGGAGCGGCCGGCGGGCCCGTGCTCGACGTGGCCACCGGCGCCGTCCTCGGCGTCCTCGGCACCGCCCTCAGCTCCGGCCACAGCGACGTCGGCTTCGCCGTGCCGCTGCGCCGCGCGGCCGCGGGCCCGCTCGCCGACCTCTTCGCCGAGAACGCGGCGACGGTCCCGGCCTACGGCGCCGACCTCAACCTGGCCGGCGCGCTCGCCCTCACGGCGACGTCGGTCACGGAGGCCGTGCCGGACGGCGGACCCGCTCTCCGGGAACCGGTCGAACGGGTGGGGGTGACGCGCGAGTTCGCCGCCTTCGACGCGAGCGGCGCCCGCGTCCTGGGCCTGGTCGGCGCGCCGGGCAGCGGCCGTACGACCGAGCTGGCGGCCCTTGCCGCCCGTCGTACCGGGGGACCGGCGGCGGCCCCCACCCTGTGGCTGCGCGGGGCCGATCTGCACGACGACGACATGTCGCTGGCGGACGCGGCACGCCGCACGCTGGCCCGGTCCGCCCGCATCGTCGCCGCCCCGGACCCGGACCGCCCGGACCCGGACCGCCCGGACCCGGGCGGCCTCGGCGACGTCACCCCCGAACGCCTCGCCCACCTGGCCCGCACCGCCGGACGGCCGCTCCTGGTCGCCCTGGACGGCCCGGAGGAGATGCCGCCCGTCCTGGCCCACCGCCTCCCCGAGTGGACCGAGCGCACGGCCGCCTGGCTCCGGGAGACGGGCACACGTCTCGTGCTGGCCTGCCGCGCGGAGTACTGGGAGCACGCGGGGGCGGAGTTCCCGAGGGAACTGCTGCACGACCCGGACCCCGGGGCTCCGTCGCCCGGCCCGACCGGTGCGGGCGCGGCGCGACGACCCACGTGGGCGACAGAGGCCCCGTCACCCCTGGCGCCCACCGCTCCGGAGCCTTGGCCCGGTCCGGGCGGTGCGGTGGGGGTGCCCGGTGGCGTGTCCTCGCCCGGGGCCGGCCTGCGGGAGCCGGGGACGGGGGCTGGTGGGGGTATGTCGATGCTCGGTGCGAGTGGCGGGGTGTCCGGCTCGGCGGGGGCGGTGCGGTTGCCGACGGTATCCACGGCTCGGGGGCCTTGGCCCGGTCCGGGCGGTGCGGTGGGGGTGGCGGGCGGCGCGTTGCCGCCCGGGGCAGAGGTTGCCGTGCCGGGACCGGGGCCGGAGGCGGCCGGTGGCGTGTCCTTGCCCGGGACGGGCCTGCGGGAGCCGGGGACGGGGGCTGGTGGGGGTATGTCGATGCTCGGTGCGAGTGGCGGGGTGTCCGGCTCGGCGGGGGCGGTGGGCGGCGTGCTGTCGCCCGGGGCAGAGGTTGGCGTGCCGGGGCTGGGGCCGGAGGTGGCGGGTGGTGTGTCCTCGTCCGGGAGGGTCCTGCGGGAGCCGGGGTTGGGGGCTGTTGGGGGTGTGCCGATGCTCGGTGCGAGTGGCGGGGTGTCCGGCTCGGTGGGGGCGGTGGGCGGCGTGCTGCCGCCCGGGGCAGAGGTTGCCGTGCCGGGACCGGGACCGGGGCCGGAGGCGGCCCGTGGCGTCTCCTCGCCCGGGACCGGCCTGCCGGAGCCGGGGACGGGGGCTGCCGGGCGTGTGCCGATGGTCGATGCGAGTGGTCGGGCCTTCGGCGCGGCGGCGTGGCCGCGTCGTACCGGTGGCGCCGTCGGGCCGCGGCCGGCACCCGGGACGGCCGCGGGGCCGTCAGGCGGGGCGGCCGCCGGGCTGTCGGGCGGGGCGGCCGCCCTTGAAGGCGGGCCTGCGTCCGTACAGCGGGTGATCGCGGGCGGCGCCCGGGGGCGCGGGCAGGACGGGCTTCCGCCCTGCGTCCGCCTCGGTGACCTGCGCGACGACGAGGCGAGGGAGGCTCGCGCCCGCCACGGCGTGCCGGACGGCGCGCTGGCCGACCCGGACGCCGGGCACCCCCTCACGATCCGCCTGCTCTCGGAGGTCCAGGCCGCCCTCCCCGGCCCCCCGGCCCCCGCGCCCGTCACCCGGGACGCGGTCTTCACGGCGTACCTGGACCTGATGTGCCTGCGCGTCGCCACCCGCCTGGCCGGAGAGAACGGCCTGCACGGCACCGCCGTACGCCGACTCGCAGCCAAGGTCTCCGGGCAGGTCCACGAGGCCGCCCGGCGCAGTCTCGGGCCCGGGCAGGGCGGACTGGACCGGGAGTCCTTCGAGACGCTGTTCCCGTGCGGACCGGCCCCGGCCGGGCTGGGCGGCGGCACCGGCTGGGCACCGGCCGTGCTCGCCGAAGGCCTCTTCGTCCCCGCGGGCAGCGGCTACCGCTTCGCGCACGAGGAGCTCGCCGACTGGATCCAGGGCACCCACCTCGACCTGGACGAGGCCCTGCGCGCCCTCGTCCACCGGCGCGGCACCCCGCTCGGCACCCACACCCTCCCGGTCCCGCACCACCGCATCGGCTCCGTCGTCGAGGCGCTGCTGCTCCTCGCCCGCCAGCACGGCGTCCCCCAGCTCGCCCTGACCCTGGAGGAGCTGGTGCACGCCCTGGACCTCGACCCACACTCCTGGTGGGCGGCCAGGCTGCTCGCCGAGGCGCTGACCCGCGTGCCCGACGCGACGCCGTACACCGACGTGCTGCGGCTCCTGGCCGACGGCATCGCGGAACGGGGAGGGGACGGAGAGCCGACGCCCCAGATTTTCGGGCCCGGGTTCTGGACGGCCCTGCGCGTCCCGGAGGCCACCCGGCTGGACCTGCTGCGCCGCCTCGTCCTCGCGGACGGCCCGCCGCACGAACCCGGTCCCCGCCACCTGGACACCGTGGCCGGTCTGCTCGTCGCCGACCCCACGACCGTACAGCCGCTCCTCGTCCGCTGGTTCGACGACGAACGGCCGCTGCCCGCCACCCCGCACGCCACCGTGGCGACGGCCGCGCAGGCGCTGCTGCACACCCACCGCCACCGCGGCCTGGACGGGCTCACCGAGGTGCTGGTCGACAGCGCCCACCGCCACGCCGACGAACTGCTCGCCGTCCTGGCCGAAGAGGAGCCGTCCGCGCTCTGCCGCGCGGTGGAGCGGTGGGCGCGCGACGAACACCCCGCGCGGCAGCGCGCGGCGGTCACCCACGGCCTGCGCACCGCCCCGCACGCACGCCCCGGCGCCGACCGCACCCTGCTCCGCCACGCCGCCCTGGTGCTGCTCGCCGGACCTTCCGACAGCCCGCTGCGCGGCGGCGCGCTCGCCCTGCTCGTCCAGGACCCGGACTGCCGCGACCGCCACCTCCCCGCGGCCCTCGGCCTCTTCGCCGCCTGCGATCCGTACCTTCCGCCGAGCGCGGTGGCCGCCGCGCTGCCGACCCACCCCGAGCCCGTCCTCGAAGCCTTCCGGGCCCGGCTGCTCGGCCCGGACGCCGGTGAGGCGCTGCGCAGACTCGCCGACGCGACCACACCCCCGCTGACCCACCGGGTGGCCGCCCTCGTCGGCCGGAGCGTGGCCGAGCGCCCCGAGACCGCCGGCCACCTGGCCGCGTACGTCGACCGGCGCCTCGACCGGGACCCGGCACCCCGCGCCGTACTCCTCCCCCTGGTCACCCGCCTCCTGGACGACGGCCCCGAGCCGGCGCGGGCCGCACTCGCCGGAGTCCTCGCCGCCGACGGGGCGATGGCGAGCGCCCCGCTCCGCCGCGCGCTGCGGGAGCACCTCTACGCCCACGAGCACGAACCCGCCGTCCTGGACGCGCTGCTGCACGCCGCCGCCCGGTGCGACGGAGCGGAGCTGCGGGCCCTCGTGCACCGCATCGGGCTGCTCCTCGTCCGCACCCCCGAGGGCGCCACCCGCTACGACCGCGGCCTCGTCGACCTGGCCCGGCACCTCCCGGGGTTCGCCCCCCGGCTGACCGGCTGGCTCACCGACGCGCCCGAGGACTGGGCCGCGCTGGTGGGCCCCAGCACCCGCCGCACGATCGAGCACCTGGCGGGCGTCCGCGTCCCCGCCTGACCCGCCCGCGCGCGGCGTGGGGTGCACCGGGTCACAGCACCGATGCCGATGCCGACCGGAGCCGGACGGCATGGCACCCTTAGACCTGCGTAAGGGTCACCACGGAACCATGGAAACCACGGAAGCACCGAGGAGCGGACACAGTGCAGCGCTGGCGTGGCTTGGAGGACATCCCCGAGGACTGGGGACGCAGCGTCGTCACCATCGGCTCCTACGACGGTGTCCACCGCGGACACCAGCTGATCATCAGGCACGCCGTGGACCGCGCCCGCGAGCTGGGCGTCCCCGCCGTCGTCGTCACCTTCGACCCGCACCCCAGCGAGGTCGTCCGCCCCGGCAGCCACCCGCCGCTCCTTGCCCCGCACCACCGCAGGGCCGAACTGATGGCGGACCTGGGCGTGGACGCCGTGCTGATCCTCCCCTTCACCAAGGAGTTCTCGAAGCTCTCCGCCGCCGACTTCGTGGTCAAGGCCCTGGTCGACCGGCTGCGCGCCAAGGCGGTCGTCGAGGGCCCCAACTTCCGCTTCGGCCACAAGGCCGCCGGGAACGTGGACTTCCTCACCGAGCAGGGGAAGGTCTACGACTTCGAGGTCGAGGTCGTCGACCTGTACGTCACCGGCGACGCGGGCGGCGGCGAGCCGTTCTCCTCCACCCTGACCCGCCGCCTGGTGGCCGAGGGCGACGTGGCGGGCGCCGCGGAGATCCTGGGCCGCCCGCACCGCGTCGAGGGCGTCGTCGTGCGGGGCGCCCAGCGGGGCCGCGAGATGGGCTTCCCGACGGCCAACGTCGAGACCCTTCCGCACACCGCGATCCCGGCCGACGGCGTCTACGCCGGCTGGCTGCACGCCCAGGGCGAGGCGATGCCGGCCGCGATCTCCGTCGGCACCAACCCGCAGTTCGAGGGCACCGAGCGCACGGTCGAGGCGTATGCCATCGACCGCGTGGACCTCGAGCTGTACGGCCTGCACGTCGCCGTGGACTTCGTGGCCTTCGTACGCGGACAGGCGAAGTTCGAGACGCTGGACGCGCTCCTCGAGCAGATGGCCGTGGACGTGGACAGGTGCCGGGAGATCACCGCGACGGACGCCCCCAGGCCCTGAGGGCGGCGTCCTCCCCTCCCCTCGTCGGCGTCGGCGTGCCGGCCGGTGTGCCCTTCGGCGTCAGGAGTCAGCCCGCCCGTTCGGCGGCGGGCCGCTCCGCGCGGGCCCAATGGCAGGCGACCTGGGACTCGTCGCCGCCGCGCAGGATCTCCAGCTCCCCGCCCCGGCAGGCGTCCGCGACGCCTGCCCGCCCGGCCTCGCCGCTCGCCAGCACCGGGCAGCGGACGTGGAAGCGGCAGCCGCCGGGGATGTACGACGGGTCCGGCGGCTCGCCGGTGAGCACGACCGGGGCTCCGGGCGCCTCCGGGAGCACGGACAGCAGGGCCTGGGTGTAAGGGTGGCGCGGGGCCGTCAGCACCTGCTCCACCGCCCCGGTCTCGACGATCCGGCCGAGGTACATCACCGCGACCCGGTCGGCGATGTTCCAGGCCAGACCGAGGTCGTGGGTCACCACCAGCGCGGACAGGCCCAGCTCGGTGCGCAGCCGCAGCAGCAGCGCGAGGATCTCGCCGCGCACCGACGCGTCGAGGGAGGCCACCGGCTCGTCGGCGACGAGGAGTTCCGGTTGCAGGACGAGTGCGCCCGCGATGACGACCCGCTGGCGCTGGCCGCCGGACAGCTCGTGCGGATAGCGCAGGAAGAACCGCTCCGGCGGCCGCAGCCCGGCCCGCGACAGCGCCTCGGCGACCGCCGTCCGCTCGTCCCCGGCGTGGCCGTGGATGCGCAGGCCCTCGGCGACGATGTCGTACACCGTGTGCCGCGGATTCAGCGAACCGCTCGGATCCTGGAGGACCAGCTGTGCCCGCCTGCGGTACGCCTTGAGCGCCCGGGCGGAGTACCCGAGAGGGGCGCCGTCGAAGGTGACGCGTCCCCCGGTGGGTCTGACCAGACCCAGCAGCGAACGGGCGAGGGTCGTCTTGCCGCAGCCCGACTCGCCGACCAGCGCGACGATCTCACCCCGCCGGATGTCGAGGTCCACCCCGTCCACGGCTCGCGCGGCGGCGGCCCCGCGCCGGCCCGGAAAGGTGACATGCAGCCCCCGGACGCTCAGCAACGGGGGTGCGGCGTCCGGTGCGGCACCGGGTGCGCCTTCGGATGCGCCGTCGGGCATGGTGCTGCTCATGGGGCACTGCTCCTCACTCCGTCGTCCTCCGCCGACGCGACCCCGCCCGCACCGCGTCCATCGCCACTCCCGCGGCCGTCGGCCGCCTCGCCGCCGCCGTCGGCGGCGCCCCCGGCGGGTTCCGCGCCCTCGCCGGTGTAGCGGTTTCCGGCAGGCTCGCCACGCGCGGCGGAGGAGCTGTCCGCGGCAGGCACACCGTGTGGGGCGGAGCTCCCGCACCCGACGGGCTCTGAGCCCTCTGCCGCCTTCCCGCCCTCTGTTCCCTCCCCGCTCCCGGCATCCTTTCCGGTCGCGCCGGTCGCGCCGGTCGCGCCGGTCGCCCGGCTGTCGTCGGCAGCGCTCCTCTCGGCAGACTGGCCGCCCCCGGTGGCCCCGTTCCCGGCAGTCGTCCCGTCGCCGTACGGCGGCACCGTGCCGTCCGAACCCACGTGGACGCATGCCGCCCGGCGTCGCGTGCCCGCGTCCCGCAGTGGCTGGTCCTGGGTGGCACAGAGGTCCAGCGCCACCGGGCAGCGCGGATGGAAGGCGCACCCGGACGGCACCGCCGCAGGGTCCGGCGGGTCGCCCGGCAGGCCGCGGGGCGCGAACCTCGACGCCGGGTCCCCGATCGTGGGGAACGCCTCCGACAGCGCCCGGCCGTAGGGATGCCGGGCGTCGTCGTAGACCTGCCGGGCCGGGCCCTCCTCGACCACCCGGCCCGCGTACATCACCGCGAGCCGGTCGCAGGTGTCGGCCAAGACGGCGAGGTCGTGGCTGATCATGATCAGGCCGACGTCCTGCTCGCCCACCAGCCCCTCGATCAGCCGCAGGATCTGCGCCTGGATCATCACGTCGAGCGCCGTGGTCGGTTCGTCGGCGACGATCAGCCGCGGGTCGCAGGCCAGCGCCATCGCGATCATCACCCGTTGCCGCTGGCCGCCGGACAGCTCGTGCGGGTAGGCACTCGCCCGCGCCGCCGGAAGACCGACCTGCTCCAGCAGCTCACCGGTCCGCCTGCGCGCCCCCGCCGGCGTGGCCCTGCGGTGCAGCAGGATCGGCTCGGCGATCTGGTCGCCGACGCGGTGCACGGCGTTCAGGGAATGCATCGCGCCCTGGAAGACGATCGACGCCCCCGCCCAGCGGACCGCCCGCACCCGCCCCCACTTCATCGTGAGCACGTCCTCGCCGTCCAGCAGGATCTCCCCGCCGACCCGCGTACCCGGCGGCAGCAGCCGCAGCAGCGCCAGGGCCAGCGTGGACTTGCCGCAGCCGGACTCGCCCGCGATGCCGAGCTTCTCACCGGCCGCCAGGGTCAGGTCGACCCCGCGCACGGCGGCCGCACCGCCGGGATACGTCACCTTCAGGTCCCGCACCTCGAGCAGACTCAACGGGACACCCCCAGCCTGGGATTGAGAACGGCCTCCACCGCACGTCCGCACAGCGTGAACGCCAGCGCCACCACCGCGATCCCGATGCCCGGCGGCACCAGGTACCACCAGTCGCCGGAACTCACCGACCCCGCCTCCCGCGCGTCCTGCAGCAGCCCGCCCCAGGACACGACCGCCGGGTCCCCGAGCCCGAGGAAGGCCAGGGTCGCCTCGGCCAGGATCGCGGAGGAGATGATCAGCGTCGTCTGCGCCAGGATCAGCGGCATCACGTTGGGCAGCACATGCCGGGACATGATGTGCCAGTGCCCGCCCCCGAGCGCCTTCGCCCGCTCGATGTACGGCCGTGACTCCACCGCCAGCGTCTGCGCCCGCACCAGGCGTGCCGTGGTGGGCCAGGTGGTCACGCCGATCGCGAGCACGATCGTGCCCAGCGAGCGGGACAGTACCGTCGCCAGCACGATCGCCAGCACCAGCGTCGGCATCACCAGGAACCAGTCCGTGATCCGCATCATCACCGTGGCGTACCAGCCGCGGAAGTGCCCGGCCGTGATCCCGATGAGCGCGCCGATCAGCACCGAAAGCACCGCCGCGAGCAGCCCGACCATGAGTGACACGCGCGAGCCCCAGATCAGCAGGCCCAGCAGGCTCCGCCCGAACTGGTCGGTGCCCAGCGGGAACCGGCCGCTCGGGCTCTCCAACGGCTGCCCGGGCGCGTCGGTCACGCTGTCCACGTCCGACCCGACGGTCAGCGGCGCGGTCAGGGCCACGAGCACGAACAGCACCAGCGTGGCCAGCCCGAACACCCCCGCACGGTGCTTGCGGTACTCCTTCCAGAAGCGGGCGACGGAGGCACGGCGCCGCCGCCGGGCGAGAGCGCGCGGACCGGGCCCGCCGGACTTCACCGGCGGCGACCCGGACGCGGATTCGGTGGTCTCGGTGGTCTCGGCGCTCATCGGCCCACCCTCGGATCGAGCATCGGATAGAGCAGGTCGGCCAGGGTGTTCATCAGGATCACCGCGGCGGCGAAGACGAAGAACAGGCCCTGCACCAACGGCAGATCGGGCACACTGAGCGCCTGGTAGAACAGCCCGCCGAGACCCGGCCAGGAGAAGACCGTCTCGACGAGGATGACCCCCGCCACGGTCCGCCCCAGGTTGACGAAGACCAGCGTCACCGTCGGCAGCAGCGCGTTGGGCACGGCGTGCCGGCGCCGTACGAGATCGTCCCTGAGCCCCTTGGCCCGCGCGGTCGTCAGGTAGTCGCTGCCCATCTCGTCCAGCAGCGCCGACCGGGTGACGAGCAGCGTCTGCCCGTACTCCACCGCGACCAGCGTCACCACCGGCAGTACGAGATGGTGTGCCACGTCGAGCACGTACGCGAAGCCCTCCTCGCGCCCCGACTCCATCCCCCCGGTCGGGAACAGCCCCGGGATCGGGTCCACCCCCACCGACAGCACGATGATGAGCAGCAGGCCCAGCCAGAACGACGGGATGGAGTACAGCGTCAGCGCCAGTCCGGTGTTGAGCCGGTCACCGAGCCCGCCGTGCCGCCACGCCGAGCGGGTGCCGAGGAAGGCGCCCAGCGCGGTGTAGAGCACGAAGGCCGTGCCGGTGAGCAGCAGCGTGTTCGGCAGCGCCTCGGTGATCTTGTCGACGACGGGCGCGTGGAACTGGTACGACGTGCCCAGGTCCCCGCTCAGCGCCTTGCCGCAGTAGTCCGTGAACTGCTCCCACAGCGGCAGGTCGAGCCCGAACTCCTCCTTGTACACGGCGAGCTGCTCGGCCGAGACCGGGCGGCCACCGGTCATGAACTTCACCGGATCGCCGGGGATCAGCCGGAAGAGGAAGAAGCTCGTGACGAGCACGGCGAACAGCGAGACGGCCGCGCCCGCCAGCTTCCCCGCCACGTACCGCGGGTACGCGCTGCGGGTGAGCCCCCGCGGCGCGGCGGCCGCGGGAGCCCGCTTCTCGACGGCGGAGCCGGTGGCGCTACTCACGGTCGTCGGCCGACGCCCGCCGGCGGACGGCGAACAGCACCCCGAGACCGACGAGGACGACGACACCCGCCGCGATCCCGATCACGGTCCCCGTCGACGACGAACCCCCGGAGGAGTCACCGGAGTCCGCGGGCACCGCCGACCACCAGCTCCAGTAGCCGTCCTGCCCGTAGATGTTGCCCGCGTCGGACGGCATCGTGGTGATCGACTTGATCTGGTCCGTGCGGTAGGCCTCCACCGCGTTCGGGTACGCCATGACGTTCATGTACCCCGTGTCGTACAGCCGGGACTGCATCTGCTTGACGATCTGAGCCCGCTTGCCGGCGTCGTACTCGCCCAACTGCCGCGCGTACAGCTCGTCGTACTTCTTGTCGCAGATGAAGTTGTCGGTGGCCCCGGTGTCCTTCGGCGTCGCCGGGAGCGCGTCGCAGGTGTGGATGGAGAGCACGAAGTCCGGGTCTGGGTTGACGGACCAGCCGTCGAAGGCGAGGTCGTACTTGCCGGCCAGCCACGGGTCGGTCACGTTGTCCAGGCAGTTGAGCGTGACCGAGATACCCAGCTCGCCCCACCACTCCTTGAGATACTTGCCGACAGCCTTGTCGTTCGGGTCGGTGGCGTGGCACAGGATGCGGTAGTCCAGCGGTTTGCCGTCCTTGCCGAGGCGCTTGCCGTCCCCGTTCGTCCGGTAGCCCGCCTCGTCGAGCAACTGGGCGGCCTTCGCGGGATCGTAGGCCAGCTCCTGCTCGCCCGACGGCTCGAAGAAGTACGAGGAGAAGCGCGGCGGGATGTAGCCCGCGCCCTCGACCGCGTGGCCCTGGAACACCTTGTCGACGATGGCCTTGCGGTCCACCGCCATGAACAGCGCGTGCCGCACCCGCTGGTCCAGCAGCGAGGGGTCGCCGTCACCGAACTTCGTCCCGTCCTTCGCCCGCGCGCCAGGATTGGTGGCCAGGGCGTAGAAGCGGCGCCCGGGGGCGTCGTTGACGCGGATGTTCTCCTCGCCCTTGAGCGAGTCGGCCTGGGCCGGGGTCAGCGACGGCGACCCGGCGACGAACGACACCTCGCCCTTGCGCAGGGCGGCGACGGCGGCGTCCTGGTCCTTGTAGTACCGGAAGACCAGCTCGTCGAACTTCGGCGCGCCGCGCCAGAAGTCCTTGTTGGCCTTGAGCCGCACATAGCTGTCCGGCTTGTAGTCGGTGAGCACGAACGGCCCGTTGCCGACTATGGGGAAGTCCTTGTCGTTGTTGAACTTCGAGAAGTCGTCGACCTTCTCCCAGATGTGCTTGGGCACGATCGGCACGTCCAGCGCGGTCATCGTGGCCTGCGGCTTCTTCAGCCGGATCACCAGCTGGGTCGGGCTGGGCGCGGTGACCTTCGCGAAGTTCCCGACGAAGCTGCCGTTGGCGGTGGCGGCGCCCGGGTCCGTCATCATCGTGTTGAACGTCCACGCCGCGTCCTCGGCGGTGGCCTGCTCGCCGTCCGACCACTTGGAGTCGGACCGGATCGTGTACGTCCAGGTCAGCTTGTCCGGCGAGGACTTCCACTCGGTGGCGAACCCCGGTATGACGTGGTTGTCCTTGGCGTCGTAGTTGGTCAGGTACTCGTACGTCAGCCGGTGGATGCTCGTACTGAGCAGCCGTACCGCAAGGAAGGGACTGAGCGAGTCGACGCTCTGCGCCACGGCGACGGTGAGCACCTTGTCGCCCCCGTCGCCCCCGTCGCCGTCCTCCGCCGAGACCGAGGGGGCGACCGCCCCCGACGCGAGGAGCAGCGCGCCGGCGCCTGCTGCCGCGAGGAGACGGGTCCGCCACGGCCGGTGGGCGGTACGTCCGCTGCCGTGCTGATCGTGTCTGTTCATGACTACCTGACCTCGCGTCATCGCACGCGCAGACGCCGGGCGTCCTCGCGTGAGGCGGGCTTGAACGGTGGTGAACGCGGAATGAAGTGTGTGTCTACCAGCGGCAGTCTGCGCGCGTCAACGGTATGTCAAACCCCATGTGGCCTGCGGAAACGAGGAGTTGACCGTTACGTGACCCTCATTGGCGCAGACCACTGGCGCTTGCCTGGTGAGAGCGTGACGGCAGGGGCGGACGTTGCCGTTCGCACACGCCCGAAGGCCCGCGCCGTCGAGGACGGGGCGGGCCTTCGGAGGTGCTGGGGCTACTGCTGGGGCGGGGGCGGAGGGGGCGTCTGCCCCTGCTGCGGCTGTTGCGGCGGCTGCCCCGGTTGTCCCGGCTGTCCCGGTTGTCCCGGCTGCGGATATCCGTAACCGGGCGGGGCGTAGGGCTGGTTGTAACCGGGCTGGGGGTACGGCTGTTGTTGTTGCCCGGGCCCGGGCCCGGGCTGCGGCGGGTACGGCTGGCCCGGAGCCGGCTGGCCCGGCTGAGGCGGCATCGGCTGTCCCTGCTGCGGCGGCATCTGCTGGCCGGGCATGGGCTGCCCCGGCACCTGCTGGCCTGGCATCTGCTGGCCCGGCATGGGCGGGGCGGCGACCGGCGGCGGATTGCCGTCGGCCGTCCACAGACCGTGGGACTGCTGGTGGCGGACGAAGTCCTCGGCGACCATCGCCGAGAGGTTGAAGTACGCCTCCCGCACCTTCGGCCGCATCATGTCGAGGTCGACCTCGGCACCGGCGGACAGGTGCTCGTCGAACGGGACCACGACGACACCCCGGCAGCGGGTCTGGAAGTGCCCCACGATGTCGTCGACCTTGATCATCTTGCCGGTCTCGCGGACCCCGGAGATGACCGTGATCGACCGTGAGACGAGGTCGGCGTACCCGTGTGCCGACAGCCAGTCCAGCGTCGTACTGGCGCTGCTCGCACCGTCCACGGACGGCGTCGAGATGATGATGAGCTGGTCGGCGAGGTCGAGCACGCCGCGCATGGCGCTGTAGAGGAGACCGGTGCCCGAGTCGGTGAGGATGATCGGGTACTGCTGACCGAGCACGTCGATCGCGCGCCGGTAGTCCTCGTCGTTGAAGGTCGTGGACACGGCCGGGTCGACGTCGTTGGCGATGATCTCCAGACCGGACGAGGCCTGCGAGGTGAACCGCCTGATGTCCATGTACGAGTTGAGATACGGGATCGCCTGCACGAGGTCCCGGATGGTGGCCCCGGTCTCCCGGCGCACCCGTCGGCCGAGCGTACCGGCGTCCGGGTTGGCGTCGATCGCGAGGATCTTGTCCTGCCGCTCGGTGGCGAGCGTGGAGCCGAGCGCGGTGGTGGTGGTCGTCTTGCCGACGCCGCCCTTGAGGCTGATGACGGCGATGCGGTAGCAGGACAGCACCGGGGTGCGGATCAGGTCCAGCTTCCGCTGCCGCTCGGCCTCCTCCTTCTTGCCGCCCAGCTTGAACCGCGAACCACCGGCCGCCGGACGGCTGCTCTTCGCCTTCTGCCGCTTGTTGTTCACCAGCCGGTCGGACGACAGCTCCACGGCCGCCGTGTAACCGAGCGGCGCCGCCCCCGGGTTGGTGGCCTGCCGCTGGTCGTGCTGCATCGGCTGCGGCCAGGCGGCCCCGAGACGGGGATCGGCGGGCTGCTGGTACGGCTGGGGTTGGGGTGCCTGCGGCTGGTATTCCGGCTGCTGCGCAGGGGGCGCCTGGGGCGTGTGGGGCGCTGCCTGCGGGGCGTTGGGGGGCTGGCCGGGCTGCACCGGCTGACCCGGCTGCACCGGCTGGGCGGGCGGAGCCTGACCGCCGCCCTGAGCCTGCGGTGGTGCCTGCTGCTGCGGCACACCGGGATACGGCTGCTGCGGCGACGGCCCGTGCGGCGCCTGCGGGAAGCCGTATCCGCCGGGCGGCTGGGCGGGGGAGTGGGGCTGGGGCTGTGGCTGGGGGGCCTGCGCACCGGGCTGCGGGAAGCCGTAACCGGGCTGAGGCGCGGGCGGCGCGTCCCACCCGGCGGGCGCCGGCTGCGGAGCCTGCGGCTGGAAGGGAGGCTGCGGCGCCGCTACACCCGGCTGCTCGGGAGGGGCGGGCGCGGTCTGGGGCTGTGTCTGGGGCTGGGGCTGTGCGGGCCACTGGTGGGCCGCCGCCGGCGCGACCGGCGGGTACGACGGAGGCAGCGGCGGCATCCCCTCGGGCGCGGGGGGCGTCGCGTCCTGCGGAACGGCGTCCACGGGCTCGTCCTTCGCCGGGACGCTGTCCTCGGGCTCGTCGGCGGGCTGCTCCGCGGACTCGGACTCGGCGGCGTCCGCCAGGACGACCCGGTCCGGCTCCGGCTCAGGCTCGGCGTCGGGGGCCGACCCACCGAGGCGGGGGTCGGCCAGGCCGCCGTACCCGCCACCGGACACCGCGCCGGGAGCCTCCTCGGAGACCGACTCGACGTCGGACTCCGTGTCGACCTCGGTTTCGGCGTCGACGTCAGTTCCGGCGTCGACGTCAGTTCCGGCGTCGGTATCGGTATCGGTATCGGCGGCAGTGAAGCCCGTGCTCACGAAGGGCTCGTCCGGCGTGTCACGGACCTCGTCGGTACCGGCCGCCGGGCCCTCCCCGGCGGTGTCCTCCGCGGCGGCCCGCTGGGCGATCTCACGCTTGAGGGCGACCGAGGAGAAGCGCATGGTCGCGCCGCTTTCCAGGTCGCCGTTGTCGAGGTCGCCGGTGTCGGGCTCGCGGTCGGGTTCAGGTTCGGGCTCGGCCGCTGCCTCGGGCGCCTCGGCGGGCGGCGGCGGAGCGGGAGCCTGGAGCTGGAACCCGCCGGCCGGGAACGTCGGCAGGGCAGCGGGAGACGCGGGCTCCGCGGCAGGCGCCGGGTCGGCCACGGCCTCCGGCTCGGGCTCCGGCGGCACGGACTGCTGCGAAGGCGAAGGCGACGGCTGCGGCTCGAACCCGCTCCCCACCGGCAGCTTGGGCACCCCGGCCGGCCCCCCGCTCGGCGGCGCGGGCGGAGTGAACGGCGCACCCGGCCCCGGCGGCGGAGGCGGCGTGAACGCGGCCCCCGGGGCCGGCGCCGGAGGCGGAGGCGTGAAGGGCGCGCCCGGGGCGGGAGCCGGCACGGAGGAAGGCCCATGGGGCGTCGCGTGCGGCGGCGGAGTCAGCCCCGGCAACGGCGGAACAGGACCACGAGGCGCGGGCGGAGCCGCCGGAGCGGAGGCCGGGGGAGCGGTAGCCGGGGGAGACCCGGCCGAACCGGCGGGCGGATCGGCCCCCTCACCCTCGCCCTCCCCTTGCCCGCCGTCGCCGGACGCGTTCTGCGTGTACCAGGCGGGCGGCGCGTAGTCGATGGTGAACTCACCGGTCGTCTCGACGGAGGACTCCGCGTCGGGCTGGTCATCGCCGGGTGTAGCCCAGCCCCCGCGGATCCCGTCCCGATCGCTGCTCACAGTTCCTCCTGGTGTGGTCGAGCACCCTCATGCCGTGCTGGGGCGACCCTTGCCTGTCATTCGAAATTGTCCGAGGTCGTCCGATCCACCGGTTCTCCCCCTGAGACGCCGACGCCCGCTCACGGGTTCTGGTGTCGCGCCCGACACCAGCCTAATCACGAGTGACCCACCCCCGTCAGGCCCCCGTACCTCTGCCCACCTCGGTGCCCAACGTCACAACTGACCCAAAAAACATGTGTTCTCGCGTCATATGGGACGTAATCGGGTGATCCGGCCTACGGGGTTGAGTCAGTCCATCCGACGGGGCGTACCCAGGAGTCCGGTCTCCACATCGGTCGGCTGTGTCATCACGTACTGCCGGTCCCGTTCCGTACACCACAGGGTGACCCCGTCGGCGAGGGTCGGGAGTGCCTCGTACTCGGAGCGCGGCAGGCCGGTCACCCGGCCGATCTCCACCGCCTCGTCCGGTGAGACGCGTTGCACGCCGACCAGGCGCGCCTGACGCATCAACCGTGGCGCGAGCGGACTCAGGTAGGGCAGCAGCGTCAGCACCGACTGCCAGGGCGCGGAAACCACCCGGCCGCGAGGCGGACGCATGCCGCAGTCCCGGATGACCAGGACGGGTGCCGTCGCCGAGGCTCCCTGCGGAGGTACCCGGCCCACCTCGTGCACGGTCATGCCGGACTGACCGCCACCGACTGCCTGCACCATCTGTGCCCAGTGAGCCGGGCGACCGGTCTCCACGGCCACCCGGGCGCCGGTCGCCGCAACGCGCAGCGCCAGGACCTGCGTGGTCCACAGTCCGCCGATCAGCAGGATGTCGAAGGGCGTCGGGCGGTTCACCCCGAGCACCGCGGGCTGTCCCTCGCCGTTGACACCCACCACGACACCGTCGTCCCCGACGGGCAGGCCGAGCGTGTCGGCCTGGGCCATGGAGAGCGTGTGCCGCGGATGGCGGGGCCCCAGGAGACCGAAGCCGGTGGACGGCGTAAAGGCCATCAGCGGGCACCTCCGAGGGGCAGGGTGGCGAGCACGCCGGGCAGTTGTTCGCGGTCCAGACGCACGAGACCGGTCCGCGCCCGGCGTGCGACGTTCTCCAGGCCCCGGCGTGCGTCGGCCAGTTCCGTGCTGCTGCGGCCGGTGACCCGCACGTGCCCGGTGATCGCCACGTCGTGACGACCGCTCGGCGCCAGGGTGAGGCTGAACGTGGTCGCCAGCGCCGGAACGGCCGTCAGCTGGGCCACCAACTGGGGCAACCCGACACCCTGACCACCCAACTGGGGCCAACGGCGCACCCAGTACGTGGTGTGCCGCCGGTTGTCGCAACGCCAGCTGCGGCTGGACTCCTCGGTCCGTCGCCGGGGTGCGTCACCCTGCCCCGACTGGACGGTCACCATCGGGTTGGCGCACATGGAGGTGGCGAGGGCGGACGACAGCTCCTCCTCGGTCAGCAGGTTCACCCGGAAGCCGGCACCCGTCAGCCGGCTCGACAGGTGCTCGGCCGACCGCACCAAGCACTTCTGCGCCCCCGACAGCCCGCCGCCGCGCGCGGCCACCGCGTCGGGACACAGTTCGGGATCGAGCTTCAACGCGATCCACATGATGCGGACGGCAGGGGCAGCGACCTCGGACTGCAACTGGGCGTAGTTGGCCACCACGACCGACTGGCGCGGCAGGTGGGGCGCGGGCGCGGTCTGCGTGTGCAACACGATCTGCCCCGACGCCAGACGAATGCCGTCCACGTCGAGCGCGTCCCGGACCAGGGCCAGCGGGACCGGTCTGCGGCCGCGCTCGGCGCGCAGCGCCCCCGCGTCGGCCTCCACCTGAAGCACGGCGGTGAGGAATCCCCCGTCACCCGCCATGCCCACCGGCCGGCGGTCGTGCTCGTCCCGGTGGGTGAAGCTGTATGTGCGCAGGCTCGGTTCGCACTCCACCGCCGGGGCCAGACCTGCGTCGATGCCCTGCGCCACCGCGACCTGCGATGCCGCGCGCCGGCGCGCACGCAGCGCGAGGTGACTGGCCAGCCACTCCGGCAGCGAGCGCCGGCGTCGACGTACCACCGCCAGAAGCACCAGCATCACGGCGACGGCGACCGACGGCACCATCGCCACCGGCCCTGTGAGCCAGCCGCACACCGCCAGGGCAGCGGCCAACTCCAGCAGGACCAGCCGCTGCAGGGTGGAGGAACCACCGCGTGCCGGACGCGCCCGCAGCTGCGGGGTGACCGAGGCCCGGGCAGCCGACGCCGCGCGTCCGGCATCCGGCGGCGCGTCGGAACGACGGGGCGCCGACTGCGTGCGTGACCGGGTCCGCGACGCGGAAGCCATCACTCCAAATCCCCCGAACTCTCACCGAAGATATTGTGCTCAGCACACGACAGGCTCCGGAAGCCTACCCGTGCCCCAAGCGCCGTCCGGCAACAGGCATAGTAGGGGCCGGGCCTGACAGCCGAGTTCCGGAGGCGACCGGAGCGGGGAAGGGAGCAGTGGCGACACTGTCCCGCCGTTCCGCCACGCCCTCGCACGGGGAGAGAACGAAGACACATGGCATCACGGCGCGATGAACTGAACGCCTACACCTTCGCGAAGCGCCGCACACTCGCGTCTTTCCTGCAGCCGTCCCCCTCCGGTTCGGAGGAAGGCGCTCCCAGGCCGCTGCGCGCGATCGTCCCCGGTGCGGTCGTCGGCATCGTCGTGCTCGCCGTGTTCGGAGCGGTCGGACTGTTCAGCCCGACCGCGCCGAAGGGCTGGGACGAGGCCGGCGGGCACGTGATCGTGGCCAGCGACTCCACGACGCGCTACGTCGTCCTGAAAACGGACGGGAAGAAGCAGCTCCACCCGGTCCTCAACATGGCCTCCGCCAAGCTCCTCCTCGACCCCGACAAGGACAGCGTCATCACGGTCGACGAGGGCGTCCTCGACAGCGGCAAGCCACCGCACGGCACCACCATCGGCATTCCCTACGCCCCCGACCGCCTGCCCGGCCCCGACGACGCCGAGCAGGCCAAGCGCTGGGCGGTCTGCGAACGCCCCGGACCGGGCGGCCGGGCCCTCCAGAAGGCGGCGTTCGTCTTCGCGGAGAAGGACTGGTCCAGGACGGAGGGCAAGAACAAGCTCTCCGGTGGCGACCTGATGTACGTCGTCGGACCGGACGGCACGTCCCAGTACGTCGTCGACTCGCGCGGCTTCGCCTACCCCCTGGCCGACCCGGCCGACAAGGAACTCCTCAAAGCCCTGGACACACAGGGCCGGGCTCCACAGCGCGTCTCCCAGGAGTGGCTGGACACGCTCCACAAGGGCGACCCGATCGCGATCCCGGAGATCAAGGGCACGCCGGGCGCGGCCGCCGGCGCCTCCGACATGCTCGGGCAGTACGACAAGGTGGGCATGGTCATCAAGGCGTACGACGGGCGGCGCATGCAGTACTACGTCGTGCAGAGCGGCGCCGTGGCCCGCGTCTCGGAGTTCACGGCCACCCTGCTCCTCAACAGCGGCACCCTCGTCGAGGTCGGACAGGCCGGCGAGGCCCAGCAGGTCAGCCCCGGCGCGGTGGTCGACAGCGTCGAGTTCGAGGGCAGCCGGACCTGGCCGTCGTACCGCCCGAAGACGGTCAACGACGGCACCTCCGCCGACTCCGGCCGCAACACCGTCTGCAACGTCCTGCGCTCGGTGAACGCCAAGAACGGCGACACCACCCTGTCCACCTGGGCGAGCACCGACTTCCCCGCCGAGCTGCCCACCGGCTCCTCCAGCGCGTACGTGACCCCGGGCTCCGGGCAGCTCTACCGCCAGTTCCAGGGCAGCGAGACCAAGGCGGGCGGGGTCTTCCTGGTCACCGACACCGGACTGCGCTACGCCCTGCAGTCCAACAGCGACAGCGCCACCGACGACAAGGGCATCGGCACGTCCGACAAGAAACGTGAGCAGGAACTGAGCGAGTCCCGCATCGCCCAGACGAGGCTCGGCTACGAGAACGTGGAACCCTCACCCGTTCCGGCGAAGTGGTCGACGTTCCTGCCCACCGGCCCACGCCTGTCCGAGGCAGCCGCACGCCAGCCGCAGGGCTCGTGACGCCCATGGCCGCCCGGAAGACCGAAACGATGCAGAAGCAGAAGCCCGAGTGCGGTGTCGGCCGGGTCCGCCCACTGACGAGGGCTGTGCTCACCGCCACCCTGCTGGCCGCACCGACCGTACTCACGCTCCTCCCCGCCGCCCCCGCGGCGCGGGCGGCCGACGGCGGTCAGTGCACCTTCCCCTCCAAGAACTACGAGGGCAGGCCATGGGCCCTCCAACGCGTCAACCTGGACGAACTGTGGGCCCAGTCGAAGGGCAAGGGCGTCCAGGTCGCGGTGATCGACACCGGCGTCGACGTGAAGAACCCCCAACTCACCGACGCCGTCGACGCGTCCAAGGGCAAGAACTACCTCCCCGAGAAGAACGACAAGGGCGAGAAGATCGAACGGGGCAACGCCCACGGCACCACCGACACCGTCGGCCACGGCACCCGCGTGGCCGGCATCATCGCGGCCCGCCCGGCCGAGGGCACCGGTTTCGTCGGCCTGGCCCCGGAGGCCACGATCATCCCGATCAAGCAGAACGACGCGGAGGGCAACGGCACGGCCGCCACCCTTGCCACGTCGATCCGGCACGCCGTGGACGCGGGCGCCGACGTCATCAACATCTCCCAGGACACGGCCAAGGCGGTGAAACCCGCCTCGACCCTGGAGTCGGCCGTCGACTACGCCCTGGACAAGGAGGTCGTGGTCGTCGCATCGGCGGGCAACGACGGCCTGGGAGGCAAGGACAAAACAACATATCCGGCCTCCTACGACGGTGTCCTCGCCGTCGCCTCCTCCGACCGCAACAACGAACGCGCGTCCTTCTCCCAGGCAGGCGAGTTCGTGGGCGTGGCCGCCCCCGGCGTCGACATGATCTCCACCGTCCCCGGCGGCGGCCACTGCTCCGACAACGGCACCAGCTTCTCCGCGCCCTACGTGGCGGCGGTGGCGGCGCTGCTCAAGTCGGCGTACCCCAAGTGGACGGCCGAGCAGATCGTCGCCCAGATCGAGCAGACGGCCGAACGCTCCATCCCCGGCCACGACCGCCTCGTCGGTTGGGGTGTGATCGACCCGGTCAAGGCCCTGACCGCCGTGGACCCCGCCCACCCGGTGGAATCCCCCTCGGCCGAACAGCCCGCCACCCACGCAAAGGCCCCCGACGTCCCTCCCCTCCACCTCGGCGAAACCGCGGAGGAACGCAACACCCGCCTGGGCACCTACTTGGCCGTCGGCGCCCTGGTCCTGGCCACCGGCCTGGGCGGGGCGGCGGTGGCGGTACGGGACTCACGGCGGGGGGATGGGGAGCGGGCCAGGAACCATGACTGACGAGCCGTCACGGATCTGAGAGCACTGGTCGCCAAGCGTTTGCTAGGCGGGATCCAGCACGGGCTTCGCGGGAAGCCCACCGTTCTTCTCGCACCCCAGCTCCTTGGCCATGGCCAGCGAGAAGGAGTGTGCCACGGTCGCGTAGGCGTCCTTCAGGGCCTCGACGTTGTCTTGGGGGTCCTTCGGCATGCCCCCGCGTCGCACACTGATGGCGATGTGGACGTCATGCGAGTTGCCCAGTTTGTTGCTTTTGCATGCAAACGTGATGATCGCCTTTTCAGACGCCGTCAGAGTCTCTTCTCCCATCTTCAGCACGGTGAAATCCGGGTCCGCGGTGCTTGTCGGGGCCTGGTCGTGGAGATCCCAGGTGATCCTCAGCTCGAAATCCGGCGTGCCGCGGGGCGTGTAGATACGGCAGGCGTCCTCGAACAAGGTGGTGCGGGGGTACGCATTGACAAGGTCTGCTGCTGCTTGCTTGACCGTGTACTCCTCCCCCGACGCCTCGAACCGGGATGAGCCCGTGATCACCTTCAGCGCCTTGGCTGCGTCGGAGGAGACGGCATGGCCGCCACAGAGCTGCGTCCCCGCAACGACCTCGTAGTCGTCCCGAACCCCGTCCTTGTCCTCGTCCCCTCCGCAGCCCGTAACTCCGAGGAGCAACGAGGCGGCGACAGCCACAGAGAGGAGAGTTCCACGTACCGGCCCACGACTGATCACTATCCGTATCCTTACGTGCCCTTGCCCGTCGACCTCAGCCGGTCTCTGGGCGGTTGCCCTGCTGGTTTTCCCGGTCGTTCCCGACCCCGTAGCCGATCTGCATCGATTCGCGAAGGTCCTGCGCGAAAACGTCCTTGCGAGGGTGGTTCTACTAGCGTCGAGGGGAGTGCAGAGAGCGGAATTCAATGCGACCGGCCATCTATGCAGTTCAAGATGGTTGCGGGGCCTTCGCCTGGCAACCGCTACTCGCCCTGCAAACGCCGGTGAACTGTCACGCACTCAGTTCAGAGGGTGCATTGCACTTTCCCTTGTCATGCGCGTACGCGGCGGCACCTTTCGCCAACTCGATCAACGAATTCTGCCTGTCCGTGGAGCTTACGTTCTTTGCATTCTTGAGATGAACCACAACGCTAATGTTGTATTGGCCGCCGGGGATATTGCCAGGCGAGACGCAAGGCATGAAGATGGCGGCCACCGATTCTGAGGCCGCACTCTTTACGTCTCCCAAGAAGGGTGACAGTCGCTGCTGGCCCGCCGATTCAGCTACCTCGCTCTCCACCCAGTCTTCCAACGGTTCATCGCGCATCATCTCGGATGTGACGGACATGAGCTGATCACCGTCCCCCGAGACGAAGCAGTGGGAGCGGTAACTGTCATCATCGTCCCCACGAAGGTGGACCTCGTCGTCGAACGCGTAAGAAGATGCTTCTGCAAGCACGGAAGTGAGCACTGTTGTGGCTTTGGATGCCGACCCGAGTGACTGACACACCGCGCTCGCATTGATTTCTCCCTTCTTCTCGGAGAACGGAGGGATCCTGAACAGATAGGCGGCGCCGCCCAGAGTTACGAGCGCGATAGCAACAATCGCGACTACGTATCCATTCCGTCCGAGCTTCACGATTTCAGTCTTCCTTTTCCAGCTGTCGCGGAATGCCTTCACCATCGAGGGCGTCATGCACATTCTTTCCGGCGTTATTGAATCCCTGCTCTGCTGCCGTCACGGCCGCGGATACAATCATCGGAGAGGGGTTCCCGGCGTTCTCTCCCGCCTTTTTTGCAGCGGTCTCCACGAGCGTATAGGTCGATTCTTTGGTGCCTTCCAGATCCTGTCCATTGCGGTAGATGACCTCGCCGGAGCTGTCCTTCATGGCGCCTTCGGTAATCGCTCCGATGATCTCGTTCGCCGCGGTTCCAGCCACCCCGCCGGCAACAATCCCTCCCGGCCCGACTAGCGGCGCCGTACCGAGGCCGACACCGATTCCGACTGCGGTACCTCCCCAGGTTCCGATCTTCTCGATGACGGCGTTGTAGTCGGCGTCTTTTTTGCCGCCTTCGATCTCACCCTCATATGCTCGACCAGCCCCGATGGTGCCTTCGATCTCACCGCCTACGCGGGCGACGTCCTCGATAGTCTTCTTGAGGTTTTCGTCCTGTGAGAAGTTCGGATCATTTAGGTACATTTCGGGATGCTGGAAGTGGTATTGCATCAGACTCGTGGTGTAGCTGTGCTGACCGAGGTTGACAGCCGTGTAGCCCTCCGGATTCCGGCCCACGGAATACAGAAAGCGCGTGGTGTCGGTCTCGCTGAGTTGGGCTGCGGTACCTGCGACGGGGAAGAGTTTGGCCTCGCCTTCCGTACCCGGGTGCAAAGCGCGGTGAATGTCTGGCATGTATTCGGCAGCGATCTGTCCCATGCTGTCGGACATGTAACTGTTCTTAGTGAGTCGGGACGGGTCGTCAGCGATGGAAGAGACAACATTCTGCATGAGCCTGGCCTGTCCATCGTTGTGTGCCGGCGTATCCGCAGTCGGCATCTCGCCCGCCGGGTGGCCCGTGGTTGCCGCCTCCAGTGCCAGTGCCAGGTTGTTCTGCCCGGTATGCAGGTCGTCGCCCTTGAGGTTCGACTCCTCCGGCCAGTCCCGCTCTTCGAACAGGTACTGGAAGTTGGACAAGGAGACCTTGCCCTTCTTTCCGTCGTCGTCGGTGTCGCGCTCGAAGGGGTTGTCCGGGTCGTCCTTGGAAACGTACTGCTGGTTGAAGAAGTCCGTTGCAGCGTCAGGGCTGTTGGACAGTCCCTTCAGGTATCCGGTCAGCGGGTCGGTACCACTGTCCTCCCCGATGCGGTTGAGCCACGAACTGGCGCCACTCACGCCCCACATGGGGTTGCGATGTTCCCCGTTCCCCGTGAACTTTCGCTCGGTCTCCATGAGCTTGGTCCCGTAGTCCCTGAGGAACCCGTCGTCGTAGTCACCGGTGCGCATCAGGTTGCTCATGACCTGGAAGCCCATCGGGCCACCACCACGCTCGCCGTACAGCGGCTTGTCACCGATGTCGATCATCGTGTGTTTCCAGGTGCCCATCGCCGTCGAATCGCTCTGCGTGGCGGTGGCCAGCGTCATGCCAAGACTCCGCTGCAAGTCGTCGAACTTATCGAGGCGCTCACGCCCCAAGTCCCAGTTCCCCCGCTGAGGATCGCTGATCCCGGTCCAGAACTCCAGCGTCCCCTTGGGGCCGAGAGCGGTGGCGAACCGCTCGGCGAACAGTTCGTCGCCGGCGTACTTCTTCAGTCCCGCGGTGAGCCTGTCGAAGTCCTTGACGCTGAGATCGTCGGGGTTCTTCTTCGCCAGTGCCGCCAGCTCTTCAGCTTGCTTCACAGCCTCCGCGGCGGAGTCCCGGTCCTTGTAGTCGGCGTCGGAGAAGCCCAGCGAACTCTGGTCGGCGATGGCCTGGAGAACAGTCTTGGCCGACTCGTCGCTCTCGGTGGCCTTGTTGAGGATGCCCTGGATCTGGTCCCGCAGCGCGGTGATGTCTCCCTTGTTGTCCTGGTCCATCTTGCTGCGGGCCTCAGGCGGCGCGTTCGTGGTGACAGTGAAGCCGCCCTCGTAGTCGATGACCGTGAGGTTCTTCTTACGGCCGCCTTCTATGGCATCGAGGAGCTGCTGATGGTAGTCCTTCAGCTCCCCCACCGTGTCGTTGAGGATCCTGTAGATGGACTTCGCCTGGGTGTGGGCATCGGCGAACTCACCCGCCGTTTTCCCGATGAACTCCTTGGACACCTTGGCGTTCACGCCGGCCCAGTCGGCTTTGTTGGCGCCCTGGTGCAGATTGTCCTCGGCGTCCTTCTTCATCTCCGCAAGACTGCCGACGAGTGTCGACCAGTCCGACAGTGCATCGTCGATCAGCTTGAAGTTGGCATCGCGCAGTGCTTTGAGTTCCACCGAGCTATTTTTCCTCACGAGTTGGAGACGAGGGACAACCGGGGACGCCCGCGTGCAACAGCGGCGGGCGTGACTCGTCAGTCCTTCTTCTCCTTGCTCTGGTCGCCGTAGATGTCGTTGTGCTTCCCAGGTGGCCCGACTCGTTCGTCGAAACCGGCGTCCAGTGTCGCGATGCTGCTCATCTGTCTCAGGATGTAGCCCTCGTCGCCGTCATGGGTCTTCTTGGTGACCTGCATGTGGTTGGAGATCTGGGCGCAAGCGTCCATGAGGGACTTCAGCTGCTCGTCCCAGCGCGTCGACACGTGCTTGAGTCCGGCGCCCAACGCGAAGCCCTGCTTCGACAGATCTCCTGCCGCACTGTCGCTGCTGGCGATGTGGACGCGTGCCTTGTCCCACAACTGGTTGTACAAGGTGTGAGCATCCTTGCTGACCTTGGTCAGGGCATCGTTCTGGACCTTCAGGTCTCCGTACCGGCTCGGTGCTCGGAGAGGGCCACCGCCATCCACTTGGTTCAACTGCATGTGCGCGGAGCCACCCTGCTGCCGCTCCAGCGCGTCGGCCTTCAGCTGTTCCCACTCGTCCCATGCCATGGACGGCTACCTTCCCCGTGTACAGAACCATCGACGCCGTGGCGCTCCCGCCCGACGTCGTGCGGTGAATGGCGTCTGCCCTAACCTAGCAACGGCTGGGCAGGCGACGTAGCCCCCAAAGATGGCCACGGACATACCAGACTTTGTCGTCGGTTCGGAGGGGGACCTTGACGAAGATGCAGCTCTGCGCACCGCGACGACCTTGGAGAATGGCGGCGAGCGCGTGTCAGATCTGACGGGGCTAACGATCTTCCTGTTCGTGCTCGCTGCCTTGCTGGTCCTCATGGCCGTCATCAAAGCTGACCGCGTCCGTTCCTGGCGCGAGTCGCTGAACCCCTCTGCTCCGGACCTCCCGGACGGCGCTTTCGTGGTCGGCCGAGCGATCCTGATCGTCATGGCCGTCATTTGTGTCGTCGTAGGCTTCCAGGGGCTGGCTGTACAGGACAACGGGGAGTGGAGCGGCGACGAGTTGATGAGCGCGGTCGAGGGCGCGACTCAGGCGTTGGACGGCAGCGTCACCCACGGCGGTCCACTGGATGGAGACGCCCCGGCCGACTTCGACGGCGAATACGCCAGGAAGGTCGAGCAAGAGGTCGTCGAGCACGGTGGCGGGGACGCTCCGCAACTGGGGGTGGACGCCGCATCGGTCGGCCCGGCAGTGCCCGACGAGGCTCAATACCGCATCACAGCCAACGGGGCGGACACGGCCTTCTGCATGGACGTCAAGCGTACGCGCGACGGGTACATCGAGACCGTGGCACCCGGACTGTCCGGGGACGCGGCGGCTGTGCAGCTCCCGAAGTACACGTTCGCCGTGTCGAGCCGGACAGGCGATTGTTGAGACCTCCCAGTCCCGTAGGTGGGGCAGTCGTTTGGCTTGGCACGTTGTGAGGCACGGATTCGGCCGCGGGGGTGGTATGTCGGGCGAGGCCGCGGGGTTGGCGGCCTCCGGACTTCGCGAAGGCGGCCGGGGAGTCGTTCAGTTCGAAGGCAGTTGCGTGGGAACAGAGGGTTCGTTCTTGCACGTGAAGTCCTTGACGACTGTCTGTGCCGAATGCAGCAGGTAGGTGAGATGTGTGTGGGTATCGATGTTGCCGGTGAGCGTGTCGCGCATGGTTCCCTCGATGGGTACGCCCTGCTCCTGACTCGGCGATGCGTCGGCCACCTGGCACTTGACGTAGACGGAGTATTGCAACGTTCCGTCGTCGTCCCGGGTCACCAGCTTCACATCAGAGTTCACGGATACTACGGAAACAGACGAGTAGATGTCTTCTTCTTTGTTGAACGGGTAGTCGAAGGGGAGCATGGAGGCGCCGTAGCTGAGCGACAGAGTCCCCTGTTCGGTGTTCTTTCCGTGCGTCGAAAACCTGCACACTTCTGTACTGAGGAATGTGGGGGTCTTGTCGTTTCCAGGATCCCATTCTCTGGCATCCTGGTAGAAACTTTCTTTGGCGTCCTTCAGGTCAGTCGATTTGGAGGAGTCCGCTTCCTGCCCCTGATTGCGCTTAAGCCGTTCAACACCAGATTGCCCGAGCAGTCTCTCGCAGGTGCTCGGTGAACCGCTGTCCTTCTTCTCGGAATCACACGCCGTGGCGGCGATCAGTAGACCGGCCAGTGTCGAGGCAGCAATGATCCTTTTACTGTTCAACGTCATTAACCTCGACTGTTGTCGGTGTAGGGCGTTGCGCTGCCCCTGATTCTTTGCATCCTGAATCGAATCGATCGATTCCTGGTCGTTCTTGTACTCGTTCTCCTGGAGGCAGTCAATGGTGTGGGTTTCCATGACCGTCTCGCCGGCTGCGCCCAGCGTCTCGAAGCTGAGGGGTACCGCCACGGCTGCCGCCACCCCGGCGGGGATGACCACTCCGGAGGCCACGCGCCGACACCGACCCCGATCGCGGAGCCAGCGGCGAACCTGCGCCACTCGGTTTGCTTTTCGAGCGCCTCCGCCATGAGGCTCGCCCCGTAAACCTGTTGCGCCGAGGAGACCGTGGCGTAGGAGTCCTCATCGGACGCCAGCGCACGTGGGAAATTGGTCGTGTCCGAGCTGTCGAGGTCACGGAGATGTTGGGCGTCGGCATTGAAGAGGCCGTCCCGGTCTGCGAGTTCTCCGCTGCCACCCCAGTCGACCATGGAGTGGTTGAGGCTGTCCATGTTGCCGCCCGCGATCTTGGCGAGACTGTCCCGGACGCCAGGCTGGGCGTCGATGATGTCGGGCGTCTTGTAATTGCCCATGACGTCGGAGACGAAGTCCGGGTGGGCCTCACGGGCCGCGATCTGCTGCTCCGTCTTCATCGGCGGGATCTGCGGGTTCGGATCGTCGTAGGCGTAACCCAGGGCTACGGACTCCAGTGCGTGGCCGAGGTTGTCATAACCGATCGGCTTTCCGTCGTCGTCCTCCGGCCATTTACGGGCGCCGCTTTCGTGGCCCGCGAGGTAGTCGAAGTTGCTCATCTTGTCGTCGCCCTGGCCGGTCGAGGCGTTGAAGAAGTCCAGGGATGCCGTCGGGTTGTGGCCGAGAGTGTCCATGAAGCCGGACAGCGGGTCGTTGGCGTTGCCGGTGGGCGGGTAGTCCCAGTCGGTGGTGTCGCGCCACGCCACGCCGGGGTCACCCGAGTACTCGCGCTCGTATTCACCACGGCCTGTCCGTAGTCGTTCAGGAAGTCCGCGTCGAACCTGCCCTTGTGCAGCCTCCATCGCGGGGCTGTCCCCGTGGGAAGCATTGGCGGGGGCCATGCTGAGGTTGTTCTGGACATCCGCCAGCATCGTGCCTTTGTCGCCCTCGACGGCTCCACCGGGCGGCGCGGCCAGATCACGCCAGAACTGGAGGGTGCCTTCGGCGCCCAGTCCGGTTGCGAACGTCTCGGTGAAGCCAGGATTGTCCCGCTGCTCCTTGGCATCCGCCTCGCCCTGCTCGCGGTCGGCTTCCTTCACCGAAGTCGCCCCCGTGTTGGTGAAGTCATACTTGTTCTTCACCAGGACACGCAGCGCACGTGCGACGATGCGGTCGGTCTCCGACGCTTCCCAGAGGATCCTGGGTTGTTCCCACTCTTCCCAGGCCACTCCGTCGTACCTCCCCCTTCGGACTGCGGCGATCGAACATGCCTACCACGTAGCCGGATTGGGACGAGCGAACAGGGCGGTAGCAGGGCCGCGGACCTCCTGAACGCTTCTGCTGTGCAGCGGAAGCCCCGTCATGAACAACTTGTACTGGCGCTCGCCGGACGCCGGACACCGGACGTCGGTTGTCGGGCTGCCGAGAGACATGAGTACGAGTACTCATGGTGGAGCCGTGACGCAAGGGGCAGGCTTGGCGGGGCGCCTGCAAGGCCCGGCTGCTGTAGTGGTTGAACGCCGAAATCATTGTGTGGTCGCAACGAGACCGGCACAAATGGAAGTTGGGGAGGAGCTGCCCTGCGACTACAGTGATGAAGCCTTGAGGTTACGATCAGTTGTGATCGTGAGTCGTTCAGGCCGGCTCGGGCGATGGATGTACGGGGACGCGGGGGAGGTAGCAGCATGCTTCCGGTGGAAATGGTGGGAGGGGTGTCCGCCGCCAGGGCGGCCAACCTGGAGGTCACTGGCGAGGCGCTGTCGACGTTCGTGAAGCGGGTGGACGGCGCGCTCAGCAATCTTGAGGGATCGGCGGGCGACCCGACGCATATCGGTGCACAACGGATCAAGCCTTCTTCTCTCAACAGCGGCAGTACGGCCGCCTTTCCGGAGGCTCACGCGTTGTACCTGCAGTACAACCGGGTCCACGAAGAGCTGACCAGCCTCTCGAAGACACTGCACCTTCAGATCGAGGCGATCGGCATCGCGGTCAGGGGAGCGCACGTGGGCTTCGACAACCTCGAAGAGGAGCAGCGCCGCCGCTTCGCGCAGATCCAGGTGCAGATCAAGCAGATCGAGAATGCCAGTGGCGGCGGTAAGCAGCGCACCGAATCGACCGTCAGCGGGGGCCTGTAGACATGTCCGACAAGCATCACGAGGCGGACTATGACCGAGTCTCTCGGCAGAACACCGCTGCGGACCTGACGCGCGGCCTGGAGGAACGGCCTTCGTTCGGGCTCTTCGGTGGGCTGCTGAAGTCGGCTGTCGAATCGACGCCGCTGGGTTCTGCCATGCGAGGCCGGACGAATTTCGAGAACCACGACCTCAACGAGATGGTCGACCTCGTCGAACAGACGAATCCGGAGGACCTGGAGAGCTCGGGCAAGGCGCTGTGGGACGCGCGGGACGCCATCAAAGAGGCCGCCAAAGAGCTGGACGGTCACATCGGCAATGTTCGCTGGGTGGGCGAGGCGGGCGAAGCCTTTCGCAAGTGGGGGCGTTCTCTCGTCACCAGTACGCACGGCCTGAGTGCTTTCGCCGGCGGGGCGGGAGACCAGATCAGCGCTGCCGCCGTGGGACTGGCGAATGTGCGCACAGCCATGCCGGAACGTGATATGAGGCCGACGAGCAAGGCGCTGCGGCCCGAGCAGCTCCCGACACCTATGCAGGTCGAGAGCAACAGCGAGTACGCGGAAGCGGTTCGGGTCGAGAAGAACCGCCAAGAGGCGATCAACCAGATGAACAGGTTGTCGTCCTACTACGCGGTGTCGGAGGAGATGCTGGCAGGGCTGGAGCCGCCGACGTTCACGGCTATGCCAGATGTGGGAGTTCCGAAGCCTGAGACCACTTTCCGAGCCGGGAGGTCTGATGACTGGTCTGGTGGTGCTCAGGAAAGAGGGACTGAGCACATCCCGTACGGCTCTTCAAGCGTGGCGATTGAGGACCGGACCCAACCGCAGGCAGCAGGCGGCTCCGGTGTCTCGCCTGGTGGCATCACACGGCAGACCGTTTACACCGACGTGCCCATCGCGACGACCATTGACAGTGTTGGCACGCCCACACTTCCCACAGCTCCCGTTTCTGGTCCCACGTTGCCGACCACGCTGCCTCCGGGTGACGGTGGTGGGCCGACTGGCCCGTTCGGTCCGAGTTTCGGCCCTCCGGTGCCCCCTGGCCGCCCCGGCGGGGCGGATGGTGGGTCTGGCCGTACCAGGGCGCCCTTCTCCGCCCAGGGGCGTGTGACTCCTCCCAGTCCGGGTGGGGGACCGAGCCAGGGGAGTCCGGGCAACCAGGGTCCGTTCAATCAGGCGGGACGTCCGACGCCTGCCGGTCAGCAGCCCGTGGCTAAGGGGCTTACGTCGGGAGCCAAGTCGTCCCCCATGGGGCCCGGGGTGAGCGGTGGTACACCGCGTCCCAACCCCACGATGGCGCCGAGACCGGCGGGCGGCCCGGTCACCGGAGCCGGCCGGACCGGTGGTGTGGTCGGCGGTCGGCCGGCGAGTATCACAGGCGTAACCGGACGAAGTGGGCCGAAGCTTCCCCGTGGCACGGTCGTAGGAGCCGACGCCGGGTCTCAGTCGGGCAAGGGCCGCTCCACGGCGAAGCCCGGTATCACCGGTGCGCCCACGGGGTCGAGGTCTGCCGCCCGTGCCGAACGGAACGGTATGACCCGTGGTGGTGCAGGGCTCGTGCGCGGTCCCGGCGGACGTGGGCGCCGACGAGACGAACGTCGGGAGGAAGGCGCGGAGCGACCCGACTACCTGGTCGAGGACGAAGAGACACACCTGCCCACGAACCCGCGGCGCGATGTGCCGCCGGTTGTCAACTGAGCGCGAGCGAGGACTCACCCCATCATGAAGTCAGCAACACGCCGAGGGCTGCGAGTACGCGTAGGGGGCGCCGTCGCGAGCGCCCTGGTTGCCGTTGGCGTGAGCTTCGCCCCTGGTGCCACCGCGGCCGACGTGCAGTCGGAGCAGTGGTACCTGGGGCCGATGCAGGCCGAGAAGATGTGGAAGACCAGTACGGGGGAGGGCATCAAGGTCGCAGTAATCGACACCGGAGTTAACCCCGACACGCCTTCCCTCAAGGGGCAGGTTCTGGCTGACGAGGTGCCGAAGCAAGTCGCGTACGGTGCAACGGACGACTATCAGGGACATGGGACGACCATGGCGGAGTTGATCGCTGGCACTGGGGAGGATGGGGGGATCCAAGGGCTGGCACCAGGCGCGAAGATTGTCCCGTTCCGAGTCCCCCTGGCGGGCATGCTGAGTGCCAAGGACGAGAAGCTGGCGCCCACCCCAGAGGAAGCCATCAAGGCAGTTGCGGACAGCGATGTACGCATCATCAGTATGTCCATTGGCTCCCCCGCTTATGAGCCTGAATTCGAAGCGGCAGTGGAGTATGCCGCTTCCAAGGGAAAGATCCTTATCGCGAGTGTCGGGAATGAGGGCCGCGACGCTGGCTACATTGAGTACCCGGCGGCTTACCCGTACGTCATCGGTGTCTCATCGATCGACAAAAGGAGCCACATCTCGGATTTTGGCCAGTCGGGTAACTATGTCGACTTGGTGGCGCCTGGCGAGAACCTACCTGGGTACTGTGACCGGAACTTCAGGAAGTACTGCCACAACCTCGTAGGTACCAGTCTGAGCACTGCCATCACCTCCGCCGCAGCCGCCCTCATCTGGTCCGCGCACCCGGACTGGACGGCGAACCAGGTCACCCGGGCGCTGATCGACACGGCCGGTCGCAAGTGGCCCAAGGACGAGCCGACCTCGACCGCCGGTTACGGGACCATCCGCCCCCGGTCGGTGCTGGCGGACCCGAACTACGACGCCGGGGAGCCGTACTCCGACCCGCTGCGGAAGGAGAACACGCAGGAGGGGGAGAAGCTGGTCACGGAGATTCCGCCGGCGTCCGCCTCCGCGAAGCCGTCCGCGGGCGCAACAGCCCCGTCACAAGGTGCCGCAGGGTCTTCCAAGGACAAGCAGGCGGCCGCAGGCTCGGACGATGCGAAGGCCGTGGCGGCCGACTCCTCCGGTGACAGCAGCACGCTGTGGATCGTGCTCGGCGCCGCCGCAGCCGTGGTCGTCATCGGCGGCGGTGCCTTCGCCGTACTGCGGACGAGGCGCGCGCACTGACACCGGCGCCGTCGGTGTCGTATCGAGAGAAGGAACAGGGAGGGCAGGGCGGATCATGGCCGTCGACCAGAAGCTCGAAGACGCAGCGGTAGTCAAGCTGCAGAAGGACATGTACGAGAAGTTCGAGAGCATCCGCAAGCGGGTGCACAACCTGCAGGGTGTGATCGACAGCCTTGAGGGTCAGTGGCAGGGCATCGGCCGTGCCGCCTTCGACAAGAAGCAGTACGAGATCAACACGTCGCTGCAGAACATGGGCCGCATCCTCGCGGACGTCGTGGACGCGATGACCACGACGCGGAACATCAAGGACAGCAAGGAAGACGAAGTCCGTGCTGCCGTGAACAAGATCGACGTCCGCGACGGTGCCAAGACGTCGCCCCTCAGCGCGCTCTGAGCGGAGCGGTCAGCAGGCGCCGGAGAGCCGATCCGACGGGGCTCACGGCGCATGGGTCAGCCACAGCCGGCGCACGTCCGGCAGGAAAACAGGGAGGCAGAAATGAGCGGTCGTAACGGCGAGGGCCTGCAGGTAACGTACGACGGACTCGACGTCGCGGCGACGAACATCGCCAACGAGGCGAAGCTGCTGGACGAGGACATTCAGCAGCTCACCAAGATGGTGGAGGCCAGCAAGCAGTACTGGGCGGGCAAGGCCCAGGCCGCCTACGACGAGAAGCTGCGTCTCTGGAGGAACGAGACCACCGACATCCACCAGGCTCTCATGGGCATCGGACACGTCGTCGGTTCGTCCGGCGGTTCGTACATGGAGGGTGACCTGGCGGCGTCCAGGTACCTGCAGTAGTCGAGGCCGGAGCAGCAGCCGAAGCGGGGCGCGGTCTCGCTGCGGGAATGAATGAGGGTGGGCGTGCGCGGGAGACGCCCACCCTCTTTGGTGTCTCCGGAGGCAGTTCACTCGGCCGCCGCTCGACGGTGGCAGCGGAAACTCCGGGGCCTCAGATACCACTGCGCGCTCCGCCGGCCCTCCGCTCACGCGCGGGTGACCGGCCGTCGGCCGACGGCCGAGGCCGTCGAAAGACCCTCAGTGCCCGCCAGTGTCCTCCGCCAGTCCCACCTGGACCAACGGCCTTCCCCGCCGCCGTGACACGAACACGCCCCGCCCCGGCGGCATCGTGCGCGGCCGGACGCCGCCCAGCAGGTCGCCCTCGGACGGGTCGCCGCTGAGGACGACGCCCTGGGCGCCGAGTTCCTTGAGGCGCTGCATGAAGGACTCGTAACTGGCGCGGCCGGCGCCCGCGGTCGAGCGGGCGATGATGAAGCGCACGCCGACGTCCCGGGCGAAGGGCAGGAGTTCGGTCAGGCCCGCCAGCGGGTTGCCGCTCGACGTGGCGACCAGGTCGAAGTCGTCGATGACGACGTACACCTGCGGGCCCTGCCACCAACTGCGGTCGCGCAGCTGCTCCGGCGTGACGTCGGCGGTCGGCGTGCGGCGCTGCATCAGCTCGGCCAGCGCGTCCATGTGGTGCTGCATCTGGTTCGACATGGGCACGTACTCGGCCAGGTGCGACGGCGGGGTGACGCCCAGCAGGGAGCGGCGGTTGTCGACGACGAACAGCTTGCAGGCGTCGCTGTCGTAGCGCTCGGCGAGCCGCCGGATGAGGAGCTTCAGCAGGTTGGACTTGCCGGATTCGCTCTCGCCGAAGACGAGGAAGAACGGGTCCTGCTCGAAGTCCACGAACACCGGCTCCAGGCTGTCCTCGTCGAGTGCGAAGGACACCCCGCGCCTGGGGAAGCGGTCCCCCGGGGGGAGCTGGTGCGCCGAGAACTCGCGCGGCAGCAACCGCACCGCGGGCGCACCCGGCTGCTGCCAGTGCCGGGCGACCTCCGCCCCGAGCGCCTGGGTCGCCTCGGCGAGGTCCGTGTCGGAGGACAGTCCGTCGATGCGCGGGACCGCCGCCATGAAGTGCTGCTTCTGCGGCGTCTGGCCGCGCCCGGGGACGCCCGTCGGCACGTTCGCCGCGACCTTGCGGTCGAACTCCGAGTCCATCGTGTCACCGAGGCGCAGTTCGAGGCGGTTCATCAGGTGGTCCTTGAGGTTGCTGCGGACCTCCATGGAGCGCGACGCGGTGAGGATCACGTGGATGCCGTAGCCGAGGCCGCGTGCCGCGATGTCCAGGACCACCGACTCCAGGGCCTCATAGTCCGTGCGGAAGTTGCCCCAGCCGTCGATGACCAGGAAGACGTCGCCCCACGGCTGGTCGGTCACCGAGATGTCGCCACGCGCGCGGCGCGAGCGGAACTCCGCGATCGACGAGATGCCGGAGTTGCGGAAGTACTCCTCGCGGCGGGTCAGCACGCCGTAGACCTCGGCCGTCGTACGCCGCACCTTCTCGGGGTCCAGGCGCGAGGCCACGCCGCCGACGTGGGGCAGGCCGGCCACCGCCGACAGACCGCCGCCACCGAAGTCCAGTCCGTAGAACTGCACTTCGTGCGGGGTGTGGGTGAGCGCGAAGGACGCGACGATCGAGCGCAGCAGCGTCGACTTGCCGGACTGCGGCCCGCCCAGGATCTGCATGTGGCCGGCGGCGCCGCCGAAATTCACCCACAGCGGGTCCCGGCGCTGCTCGTACGGCTTGTCGACGATGCCGACGGGGACTACGAGCTGCCCCGCGCCCTCGTAGCCGGGCTGGGTCAGGCCGCGCCCCGCCACCTGGGCGAGGCCGGGCAGCAGGGTGTCGAGGGACGGCGGGCTGTCCAGCGGCGGCAGCCACACCTGGTGGGCCGCCGGGCCCTGCGCCTCCAGGCGCCGGACCACGACATCGAGCACGGTGTCGGCGAGGGCGTCATCCGTCTCGTCCGGGGTCTCCTCGCGCTGCGGCGGCACCACCAGGTACCGCACCGGGACCTCGGCGGCGGTGAACAGCACCGGCCGCCGGTCGACCGGTCGGGGGCCGCCGGGGGCCGCCGCCTGCTGGGCACCCGTGCGGTACACGCCCGAGACGTACGCCGCCTTGAAGCGCACCATCTCGTCGGTGCCGAACTTCAGGAAGCCGGAGCCGGGGACGTTCGGCAGTTCGTAGGCGTCGGGGACGCCGAGCGCCGAGCGGGACTCGGCCGCCGAGAAGGTGCGCAGACCGATGCGGTAGGACAGGTAGGTCTCCAGGCCGCGCAGGCGGCCCTCCTCCAGACGCTGCGAGGCCAGCAGCAGGTGGACGCCCAGTGACCGGCCGATGCGGCCGATCTGGACGAACATCTCGATGAAGTCGGGCTTCGCCGTGAGGAGTTCGCTGAACTCGTCGATGACGAGGACGAGGGAGGGAATCGGCTGGAGTGCGGCGCCGGCCGCGCGGGCCTTCTCGTAGTCGTGGATGTTGGCGTAGTTGCCCGCGTCCCGGAGCATCTCCTGGCGGCGGTTCAGCTCGCCGCGGATCGAGTCACCCATGCGGTCGACGAGAGTCAGGTCGTCGGCGAGGTTGGTGATCACGGCGGCGACGTGCGGCAGTTGCGCCATGCCGGCGAACGTCGCACCGCCCTTGAAGTCGGCGAGGACGAAGTTGAGGCTCTCGGAGGAATGAGTCACGGCCAGGCCGAGGACCAGGGTGCGCAGCAGCTCCGACTTGCCGGAACCGGTCGCGCCCACGCACAGGCCGTGCGGGCCCATGCCCTCCTGCGCGGCCTCCTTGAGGTCGAGCATGACGGGCCGGCCGTCCTCGCCGACGCCGATCGGCACCCTGAGCCGTTCGGACTGGGAGCGGGGCCGCCAGGTCCGGCGCGGATCGACGGAGGCGGCGTCGCCGAGGTTGAGGAGGTCGGTGAACTCCAGGTTGGCGAGCAGCGGCTCGTCGTCGTCCCCGCCTGCTCCCGCGCGCAACGGGGCGAGCTGCCTCGCCAGCGCCTCCGCGCCTTCCGGGGACAGGATGTCGGGGGTGCCCTCGTAGACCGCTCCGTGCACGGCCTCCAGGCGCAGCTCGTTCGGCTGGACGACGACCGAGAGGTCGCCGCGTCCGGTGGTGAGGGTGCCGGGGACCAGTTCCAGGACCGTCACGCCCTGCAGGCCCTCGGGGCTCGCCAGTAGCGACGTCGGCGGCAGGGAGACCCCGTCGAGCACGATGACCAGGTGCGGCTGGTCGGGCACCGGGCGGCCCTGCGGATGGAACCGGGGGCGGCCTTCGAGACGGGTGCCGAGCAACTCTTCGAGCGCGGTGGGATCGGCGGTCATCAGACGCCGGGAGCCCGCGCCGTCCGCGGCGCCCCCCGACTGGGCGTGCGGGAGCCACTTCGCCCACTCCCATTCCGTCGCCGCGTCCCGCCCGGTGGCGACGGCGATCACCAGGTCCTCGGGGGAGTGCAGCGCGGCGAGCGAGGCGGTGACGGCCCGGGCGGTGCCGCGCGCGGTGACCGGGTCGCCGCTGATCGTCAGGTGGTAGAACGCCCGCAGGGAGACCGCCATCGGAAGGTGCTCGACGGTGCCGTGCGTGGCGAGGAAGCGGTGCATGGCGCCCGCGGTCAGCGGTTCCAGCTCGTCCACCGGAGCGGTCTCGGGCGGCACCAGGGGAGTGGCCAGGGACTGCGGGCCGAGGCCCACGCGCACCTGGGCGAAGTCCTCGTCGCCCGTGCGCCGCTCCCACAGCCGGCTGCCCTCGGCGACCAGCGCCCACAGCTGGTCCGGCGACGGATGCAGGTAGTACTGCGCGTCGCGCTGGGCCTGCGCCGTCACGTGCGCGGTGCGCCTGGTCTGCGACAGGTAGCGGAGGTAGTCCCTGCGGATGTCGGCCATCTGACCCTGGTTGCCGCGGCGGTAGCGCACCAGCATCGCGACGCCCATGGCGACCGTGGACGCGATCATCACCATGCCCATGATCTTCATGATGGGCTGCGCCGAGGGGTTGAAGAAGAACACCACCGACCCGCCCATGCCGAGCATGGGCAGGAGTTGCATCCACGCGCCCTCCTGCTGCCCGCGCGGGAGTTCCGGCGGTGACTGCAGGTGGACCTCCTCCGTGGGCACGTTCTTCGGCAGCGCCCGAGGTGGGCGCTTGACGACGATGTGGCTCACTTCGCACCAATTCCCTTGCCGGCCCGAACCGTTCCGTCCACCGTCCGTCTACCGGTGCACGTCGATCGCGAAGAGCGATCCTACTGACACACACGGACAACAGTGGGCGGTAGGGTGCCCATGAGACGCGTGAGCAGTTGCGAACCCGCCCGGGAGTGAAGTGAGATCCCGCGAGCGGTGCGACGCTGGACACGGGCAGTTCCCCGCACAGCGCTGCGGGGGCGCCGCGGAACAACCGAGCAGGATCGTTACCGAGAGGCGGGGTGCGCCGTGCCGCACCTTGCCGCCATCACTCACGAGGGGGACGACGGGTGAGCATGACGGCCTCCGCGCCGACCGGCGCGACAGGCGGAGCGCGTACGGGTGCCGGAAGCCCGGCCGCAGCGGGTTCGGGGCTCGGCTTCTGCCGGGTCACGATCGTGGCGCCCGACAGCCGCATCGACGTGGCCCTGCCCGACGACGTGCCGGTCGCCGACCTGTACCCGGAGATCCTGCGCTTCTCCCAGCAGAGCCCCGCCGAGGGCGCGCCCGTCGGCTACCACCTCGTACGCCGTGACGGGACCGTCCTCGACAGCGCCCGCTCCTTCGCGGCACAGCGCATCCTGGACGGCGAGCTGCTCACGCTGCGTCCGTTCGCCGACTCGCTGCCCCCGGCCGTCTTCGACGACGTGTCGGAGGCGGTCGCCTCCTCCGTCGTCCACGACCGCACGCTGTGGGACGGTGCGCTCACCCGGGTGGCCTGCCTGGTGGGGGCGGGGGTCCTCCCCGTCCTGCTGGCGTTCGTGGCCTGGAGTTCCCAGATCCGTCACGACATGCACAGCCTGCAGGGCATCCTCGCCGCGGTGGCCGGCCTCCTGCTCGTCACCTTCGCCTGTGTGCGGGCGCGCGTCTACAAGGACCGGGGCTCCGCGCTCGCCCTCGGCCTGGGCGGACTCGCGAACGTGGCCGTGGCGGGCTCCGGACTGGTCCCGCTCAGCGACGGGCAGGGCATCGGGCGGCTCCAGTTCCTCCTCGCCTGCGCGGCGGTCCTGGTCGCCTCCGTCGTGCTCACCCTGGTGTCACCGAGCGGCGACAGCGCCTTCGTCGCCTTCGTCTTCTCCTCCGCGATCGGCCTGCTCGCGACGTTCGTGGGGATGCTGACGCACCTGGAGCCCATGGAGACGGCCGCGGTCTGCGCGGTCCTCTCGGTGTGCGCGCTGGCGTTCCTGCCGGGCCTGTCCGTGCGCTTCGCGCGGCTGCCGATCGGCTTCGAGCCGCCCAACCAGCCGCGCGGCTCCTACGCGTCGGACGAGGCCGCCGCGCCCGAGCCCGTGGACGCCGAGCGGGTCGCGGCCCAGGCCCGTCGCGGCCACGAACTCCTCGCGGGGCTGGTCGGCGGTTGCGCGCTGGTCTCCGTGGGCGCCTCGCTCGTCCTCGGCTTCACGGGCAACGTGTGGGCGCAGCTGCTGACGCTCGCCACCGGCATCGCGATGGTGATGCGGGCGCAGCTGTTCCGCTACACCACCCAGGTCGCCGCCACGCTGGCCGCCGGGCTCGCCTGCCTGATCGCCCTCGGCCTGGGGCTGGCGATGAGCCCGCCCGTGGAGTACTGGCGCGACGCGCTCCAGGGTGACACGGGAGCCCTCGACATCCGCAGTGTGTGGCTGGTCGCGGCGGTGGGCGTGGTCGTGGCTCTGGTCACCGCGATCGGCCTGATCACTCCCCGGCGCGGTGTGACGCCGTTCTGGGGCCGCTTCATGGAGATCGCCGAGGTCTTCGTCCTGCTGACGCTGATCCCTCTGGCTCTGGCGGTCTTCGATGTCTACGCCTCGGCACGGTCGATGACGAGCGACTGAGAACGGCGCCCACGCGGACGGCGCCCACGCGGACGGCGCTCACGCGGACGGCGCCCACGCGGCGCCGGGCGGCCGGGCGCCGAGCGGCCGGGTACGCGCCGCGCTCTCCCGCGACGCGGAACGGCGGGTGGGCGGCATCGCGCGCGGCCCGTTCCGGGCGTCACTCGGCGCCGCCCCCACCCGGAGCGTCACTCGGCGTCGGCGTCGCTCTTCCCGGGCGCCGGCTCCAGGTCGAACTCCCCGTCCCGCGCACCGAGCACGAACGCCCGCCACTCCGCTTCCGTGTACCGCAGCACGGTGTCGTGGTCGAGCGACGACCGCATGGCGACGGCACCCTCCGGCAGGTAGGCGATCTCGACCCGTTCCTCATGCGCCTCGGTGCCGGGCGCGCTGTGCCATTCGACGCCCGAGATGTCGAGGGCGTAGAGCTCGTCCCGCTCCCGGTCCTTGCGTGCTCGGAGTTCCTTGTCCTCGGCATCGGCCATCGCGGGTCCGGTCCTTCCTGCTGTGCCAACGAACTGTCCGGCCACCCTACTTGCTGCTCCCCTCCCCGATCTGCGGTTCACGCACGCTCTCACCAGGCAGGGGGTGACGGCGGCGGCCGCTCATTGACCTCTCGACTCCTTGAGAACCCGCTTCAGCCGAAAGGCGTCCGCCGGTGCGGCCGCAGCCGTCGTGCTCGTGGCCCCGGCTGACGCGCTGTGGGTGTTCGGCCCAGGAGGGACCGGTGGCGGCCCTGTCGGACGGGATCTCGGCAATGGGCTCCTGGGCGGCACACAAGGTTTTCGCCAAGGGTTTCGGCAACGAGATCAAGGGCTTCCGGCTCGGCGGCGTACGAGCCGACCGGCGGAAAGCGGCTGTGGGCGGACAACGGACACCGAACCGTCGGCCTGTGCGGACTTTCTCTCCTGTCCTGCGGCGACTGGGCCGGCCCCACCTACCGAGAGCTGCGACGCGCGCGGGGTTCGGCAGTGGGCGTACGGACCGCCCGCCCCAGGCCCCGGCAAACTCGGCGCCTCCCGGCTGGTACCCTGTGTGACGGCCGTTTGTGTACGCGCCCCCGGAGCCCCCGAGCCCTGGAGGTCGCGCCCAGCGGATCCCCGCCTTCCGAGTTACGGAAGATCCCCCGAGACGTAGACCGGGGGCACTCGGTGGCCAGTCACAGACCCAGAGGAGTACGCGTGTCGCTCGACGCCGCAGTGAAGAAGCAGATCATCACCGAGTTCGGTACCAAGGAGGGCGACACCGGCTCCCCCGAGGTCCAGGTCGCTCTGCTGTCCCGTCGGATCTCCGACCTGACCGAGCACCTCAAGACCCACAAGCACGACCACCACTCCCGTCGTGGTCTGCTCATCCTGGTCGGCCAGCGCCGCCGGCTGCTGCAGTACCTCGCCAAGAAGGACATCCAGCGCTTCCGTGCGCTGGTCGAGCGCCTCGGCATCCGCCGCGGTGCGGCGGGCGCCCGCTAGCACGCCGTGAAGGGAGCGGTTCCCATCCTGAAGGGGGCCGCTCCCTTTGCTGTACGTGCGCGCTGTCGCCGCCCCTTTGTAGTGTGGTAACAGAAGAACAAGACGTACGAGGAGAAGCGGACCGCACCGCCGCCGCCGGTCCTCGGTAGTGGCCCCCGGGGGCAGATCCCCGGGTGCTTCGATCGAAGACCGGCCCGCACTGCACGGAACGCTTCTCCGGCACCGTCCCCTCCGCCACACGGGCGGGCGGGACAAAAGACGACAAGCATCGGAGAAACCACTAGTGGAGAACGAGACCCACTACGCCGAAGCCGTGATCGACAACGGCGCTTTCGGCACCCGCACCATCCGCTTCGAGACGGGCCGCCTGGCCCGTCAGGCCGCCGGTTCCGCCGTGGCGTACCTGGACGACGACACCATGGTGCTGTCGGCCACCAGCGCCTCCAAGCACCCGAAGGACCAGCTCGACTTCTTCCCCCTCACGGTGGACGTCGAGGAGCGGATGTACGCCGCCGGCAAGATCCCCGGCAGCTTCTTCCGTCGTGAGGGCCGGCCCTCCGAGGACGCCGTCCTCACCTGCCGCCTCATCGACCGCCCGCTGCGCCCGTCCTTCAAGAAGGGCCTGCGCAACGAGATCCAGGTCGTCGCGACGATCATGGCCCTCAACCCCGACCACCTGTACGACGTCGTGGCGATCAACGCCGCCTCCGCGTCCACGCAGCTGGCCGGCCTGCCCTTCTCCGGCCCGATCGGCGGCGTCCGCGTCGCGCTGATCCGCGGCCAGTGGGTGGCCTTCCCGACGCACACCGAGCTCGAGGACGCCGTCTTCGACATGGTCGTCGCGGGCCGCGTCCTGGAGGACGGCGACGTCGCGATCATGATGGTCGAGGCCGAGGCCACCGACAAGACCATCAAGCTGGTCGAGGGCGGCGCCGAGGCGCCCACCGAGGAGGTCGTCGCCGCCGGTCTGGACGCCGCGAAGCCCTTCATCAAGGTGCTGTGCCGCGCCCAGGCCGACCTCGCCGCCAAGGCCGCCAAGCCGACCGGCGAGTTCCCGATCTTCCTGGACTTCCAGGACGACGTCCTCGAGGCGCTGACCGGCGCCGTCAAGCCCGAGCTGAGCCAGGCGCTCACCATCGCGGGCAAGCAGGACCGCGAGGCCGAGCTGGACCGCGTCAAGGGACTCGCCGCCGAGAAGCTCCTGCCGGAGTTCGAGGGCCGCGAGAAGGAGATCTCCGCCGCGTACCGCGCGCTGACCAAGTCCCTGGTCCGCGAGCGCGTCATCAAGGAGAAGAAGCGCATCGACGGCCGCGGTGTCACCGACATCCGCACCCTGGCCGCCGAGGTCGAGGCCATCCCGCGCGTGCACGGCTCCGCCCTGTTCGAGCGTGGCGAGACCCAGATCCTGGGCGTCACCACCCTGAACATGCTCCGCATGGAGCAGCAGCTGGACACCCTCTCCCCGGTGACCCGCAAGCGCTACATGCACAACTACAACTTCCCGCCGTACTCCGTCGGCGAGACCGGCCGCGTCGGCTCCCCGAAGCGCCGCGAGATCGGCCACGGCGCCCTCGCCGAGCGCGCCATCGTGCCGGTGCTGCCGACGCGCGAGGAGTTCCCCTACGCGATCCGCCAGGTGTCCGAGGCCCTCGGCTCCAACGGTTCGACGTCCATGGGCTCGGTCTGCGCCTCCACCATGTCGCTGCTGAACGCCGGTGTGCCGCTCAAGGCCCCCGTCGCCGGTATCGCCATGGGCCTGATCTCCCAGGAGATCAACGGCGAGACGCACTACGTCGCCCTCACCGACATCCTCGGTGCGGAGGACGCCTTCGGCGACATGGACTTCAAGGTCGCCGGCACCAAGGAGTTCGTGACCGCCCTCCAGCTCGACACCAAGCTGGACGGCATCCCCGCCTCCGTCCTGGCCGCCGCCCTCAAGCAGGCCCGTGACGCCCGCCTCCACATCCTCGACGTGATGATGGAAGCGATCGACACGCCGGACGAGATGTCCCCGAACGCGCCGCGGATCATCACCGTGAAGATCCCCGTCGACAAGATCGGTGAGGTCATCGGCCCCAAGGGCAAGATGATCAACCAGATCCAGGAGGACACGGGCGCCGACATCACGATCGAGGACGACGGCACCATCTACATCGGTGCCGCCGACGGCCCGGCCGCCGAGGCCGCCCGCGCCACGATCAACGGCATCGCCAACCCGACCATGCCCGAGGTCGGCGAGCGCTACCTGGGTACGGTCGTCAAGACGACCACCTTCGGCGCGTTCGTCTCCCTGCTGCCCGGCAAGGACGGTCTGCTGCACATCTCGCAGATCCGCAAGCTGGCCGGCGGCAAGCGCGTGGAGAACGTCGAGGACGTCCTCGGCGTGGGCCAGAAGGTCCAGGTCGAGATCGCCGAGATCGACTCCCGCGGCAAGCTCTCCCTCATCCCCGTCATCGAGGGCGAAGAGGGCGACGACAAGAAGGACGACGCCGACAAGTGACGTCCCGTAGCGCCACGGCGACGGCCCCCCCCCCCCCCGGGGGGCGGGGCGGCGCCCCGACCCCAACCCCCCAAAAAGGGGAGCCCGGCCAACGCAC
>NZ_JBHWKU010000044.1:0-61535 GCF_042730645.1 Streptomyces sp. NPDC059906 | reverse complement strand
CCCCCCCAAACCCCCCCCCCCCCCCACCACCGTACTGTCCTGTCCTGTCCCGTCCGTCAGGCCTTGCGGTGCCTGCCACCGCGCGGGTCCGCGGCCTCCCCGTCGGCCTCGGCCTCGGACGGCACCGGCAGGGCGCCGGCGGCCTCCTCCTGCTCGCGTTCGCGCCGTTCCCGCTCGGCCTTCTCCGCCTTCTCGGCTTCTTCCGCCGCCTCCATCTCCGCGAACACGTCGATGGGGGCCGGGGCCTTGGCCAGGAAGACCCAGGTCAGCCAGACGGCGAGCAGGAAGGGCGGGATCTTCAGGGTGACCAGGACCCAGCCGAGCTGCTCGGTGTCCGCCCACCAGTACAGCGGGAAGAGGATCGCTGACTTGGCGAGCAGGATCAGGCCCCACGCGTAGCTGGCCTTGGTGTAGGCCTTCTTGCGCCCGGGGTTGCGGGTGCGCCAGGAGAGGTTCTCCTTGAAGACCGGGCCGAGGATCAGGCCGATCAGCGGCACCCCGGCCAGTGAGGTGACGATGTACGCCAGCGCCAGGCCCAGGGTGTAGAGCATGCCCGGCAGATAGAAGTTCTTGGCGTTGTCGGTCATCATCGCGAAGACCACGCCGAAGGCGACGCCGAAGACCCCGCTGAACGCGTGCTTGACGGTGTCCTTCATCACGAGCCGGACGACGACCAGCACCACCGACACGGCCAGGGCCGCGATCGCCGACATGTGCAGGTCGTTGTTGAGGGTGAAGATGGTGACGAAGAGCAGGCCCGGCAGCACCGTCTCGATCATGCCCCGCACGCCGCCGAACGCCTCGAACAGCGCGGCCTCCGTCACCGCCCGGGCGTCGTCGGCCTCTGTCGTCTCTTCGGTCGGCTTGTCGAGCGACGTCACCGGCTACTCCCGTCCGAGGGGTCTCAGTTCGTATTTCGGGTTGAAGAGCACCCGGCGGCCGTGGCTCATGGAGATCCGGCCCGATGCGATGAGCTTGCGCCCCGGCTCTATGCCCACGATGGAGCGTCTGCCCAGCCACACCACGTCCAGGGCGGCGGAACCGTCGAACAGCTCGGCCTCCAGGGCCGGAACGCCCGCACGCGGTCGCAGGGTGACCGTGCGCAAGGTACCAGTAACCGACACGACCTGCCGGTCCTGGCAGTCTCCGATACGCGTGCAGCCGGCGGTGTCGGCGTCCTCGCGCAGTTCCTCCGACTCCAGGTCCTCCTGCGACGAGGAGAGCCGGTCGAACATGCGCCGGAACCGGCCCACCGGCTTGTCGGAACGCGGAGCAGCACTCATATCTGAAGCGTACCGGGGCACGCCGACAGCCATGCACCCCTGTCGGGGCGGGATGGCGAGGCTCACTTCTCGAAGCGGTACCCCATGCCCGGCTCGGTGATGAAGTGCCGCGGGTGCGCGGGGTCCGCCTCGAGCTTGCGGCGCAGCTGGGCCATGTAGACCCGCAGGTAGTTCGTCTCCGTCCCGTACGACGGCCCCCACACCTCCTGGAGCAGCTGCTTCTGGCTGACCAGGCGCCCCGTGTTGCGCACCAGCACCTCCAGCAGGTGCCACTCGGTGGGCGTCAGGCGGACGTCCCGGCCGCCCCGGTTGACCTTCTTCGCGGCCAGGTCGACGGTGAACTCCGCGGTGTCCACGACGACCTCGTCCTCGCCGCCGGGGACGGGCTCGGCCCGGCGGACGGCGGCCCGCAGCCGGGCCAGCAGCTCGTCCATGCCGAAGGGCTTGGTGACGTAGTCGTCGGCGCCCGCGTCGAGCGCCTCGACCTTCTCGTCGGAGGAGT
Organism: Streptomyces sp. NPDC059906; assembly: GCF_042730645.1. NCBI lineage: Bacteria > Bacillati > Actinomycetota > Actinomycetes > Kitasatosporales > Streptomycetaceae > Streptomyces > Streptomyces sp. NPDC059906. The sequence continues at coordinate 59,750 of NZ_JBHWKU010000044.1, read as the reverse complement.
GCCGGGCGGACAGCACCAGGATCGGCACCCGGGTCCAGCCGCGCAGCCCCCTGATCACCTCGACGCCGTCCATGTCGGGCAGGCCCAGGTCCAGGACCACCACGTCGGGGTGTCGGGCGGCGGCGAGCTGGAGGGCGGTGGCGCCGTCGTGGGCGGCGTCGACCTCGTAGTGCCGTGCCTTGAGGTTGATCACGAGGGCCCGCACGATCTGCGGTTCGTCGTCGATCACGAGCACCCGGGTCACAGGGCGGCCTGCCTTTCTGCTGTCGCGGGACGAATCGCGGGACGGGAGGTCGGCGCGGACGAGCCCACCGCGCGGAGGGTGAGGACCATGGTGAGGCCGCCGCCGGGGGTGTCCTCGGCGTTCAGGGTGCCGCCCATCGCCTCGGCGAAGCCGCGGGCCACGGCCAGGCCGAGTCCCACCCCGGCCCCGCGCGGGGCGTCGCCGTAGCGCTGGAAGGGCTCGAAGATGCGGTCCTTGGCCTCGTCCGGCACTCCCGGCCCCCGGTCGACGACGCGCACCTCGACGCGGTCGGCGAGGGCGCTGGCGGCGACCAGGACGGTCCGGTCGTCCGGACTGTACTTGACGGCGTTCTCCACCAGGTTGGCCAGCGCCCGCTCCAGGAGTCCGGCGTCCACGGCGACCATGGGCAGCGTCTCGGGGATGTCCAGCTCCGCGCTGCCCTCGGGGACCCCGCCGAGCGCCATCGGCGCCACCTCGTCGACGTCGATCTCGCGGATCAGCGGGGTGACGGTGCCGGTCTGCAGGCGGGACATGTCGAGCAGGTTGCCCACGAGGTGGTCGAGGCGGTCGGCGCCCTCCTCGATGCCTTCGAGCAGCTCCGCCCGGTCCTCCTCGGACCAGGCCACGTCGTCGGACCTGAGGCTGGTCACCGCCGCCTTGATCCCGGCCAGCGGGGTGCGCAGGTCGTGGCTGACGGCGGCCAGCAGCGCGGTGCGGATGCGGTTTCCCTCGGCCAGCGCGCGGGCCCGGTCGGCCTCCTCGCGCAGCCGGCGCCGGTCCAGGACGACGGCGGCCTGGGCGGCGAAGGCGGCCAGCACCCGGCGGTCCTCGGCGGGCAGGACCCGGCCGGTCAGCGCGAGGGCCATGTGGTCGCCGACGGGCATGTCCACGTCCGCGTCCTCCGGGCGGTCGACCGGCGGCCCCGACCCGGCGCGGCCCGCACAGGTCCAGGGCGCCACGTCGCCCTCCCGCTCCAGGAGGGCGGCCGACTCCATGCCGAAGGTCTCGCGCACCCGCTCCAGGAGCGTCTCCAGGCTGGTCTCGCCGCGCAGCACGTCACCGGCGAGGAAGGACAGGATCTCCGACTCGGCGCGCAGCCGGGCCGCCTGGTGGGTGCGGCGGGCCGCGACGTCGACGACCGAGGCGACGGAGAGCGCGACGCCCACGAATATGGCGAGCGCAAGCATGTTCCTGGGGTCGGCGATGGTGATCCGGTTGACGGGCGGCGTGAAGAACCAGTTCAGCAGCAGCGACCCGACCGCGGCCGAGGCGAGCGCCGGGTACAGCCCGCCGAGCAGGGCGGCGGCGACGGTGAGCGCCAGGTAGAGCAGGACGTCGTTGGCGAGCCCGAGGTGGACCGTGCTGAGCAGCAGCGTCAGCAGCACCGGGCCGCCCAGGCCCGCGAACCAGCCCCAGACGATCCGGGACCGGCCGAGCCGCGCGCCCCTGGCCACCGGCAGCCCGCGCCCCTTGGCGACCTCCTCGTGGGTCACGATGTGGACGTCGAGGTCGGAGCCGGACTCGCGGGCGACGGTGGCGCCGACGCCCGGTCCGAAGACGTACTGCCAGGTCTTGCGGCGCGAGGAGCCGAGGACGATCTGGGTGGCGTTGACGCCGCGGGCGAAGTCGAGCAGGGCGGCCGGTATGTCCTCGCCGAGCACGTGGTGGAAGGTGCCGCCGAGATCCTCCACGAGGGTGCGCTGGACCGCCAGCTCCTTCGGGGAGGCCGAGGTCAGCCCGTCGCTGCGGGCTATGTACACCGCCAGCACCTCGCCGCCGGCACCCTTCTCGGCGAGGCGCGCGGCCCGCCGTATCAGCGTCCGGCCCTCGGGGCCGCCGGTCAGGCCGACGACGATGCGTTCGCGCGAGCCCCAGATCTTCGAGACCCGGTGCTCGCTGCGGTACTGCTGGAGGTACTCGTCGGCCCGGTCCGCGACCCACAGCAGGGCCAGCTCGCGCAGGGCGGTGAGGTTGCCGGGGCGGAAGTAGTTCGACAGGGCCGCGTCGACCTTGTCCGGCTGGTAGATGTTGCCGTGGGCCATGCGGCGGCGCAGCGCCTGCGGCGACATGTCGACCAGTTCGATCTGGTCCGCGCGGCGCACCACCTCGTCCGGCACGGTCTCGCGCTGCCGTACGCCGGTGATGGACTCCACGACGTCGCCGAGTGACTCCAGGTGCTGGATGTTGACGGTCGAGACGACGTCGATACCGGCGGCGAGGAGTTCCTCGACGTCCTGCCAGCGCTTGGCGTTGCGCACGCCGGGGACGTTGGTGTGGGCCAGCTCGTCCACCAGCGCCACCCGGGGGGCGCGGGCCAGGACCGCGTCCAGGTCCAGCTCGGTGAAGGCCGCGCCCCGGTACTCGACCTCCCGGCGCGGCACCTGTTCCAGGCCGCGCAGCATCACCTCGGTGCGTGCCCTGCCGTGGTGCTCGACGAAGGCCACGACGCAGTCGGTGCCCCGTTCGACGCGCCGGTGCGCCTCGGAGAGCATCGCGTACGTCTTGCCGACGCCCGGTGCCGCACCGAGGTAGATCCGAAGCTTGCCGCGTCCCATGGCCTCATTGTCTTCCGGTCACCGCTGACTGCGCAGCGTCGACCCTACGACCCACAATCGCGGCAAAAGGGGCGGGGGCGGGGATGCCGGTCGTCCTTGACGGAACTCTGACGGCCGCTGGGCCCCTGCGGCGTCACTCCTCGACGATCTCCCCGTCCCGCAGCTCCAGCACCCGGTCGGCGAGGTCGAGCAGGGTGGCGTCGTGGGTGGCGACCAGGGCGGTGACCTGCTCGCTGCGTACGACGGCCCGCAGCAGCTCCATCACGGAGTGCCCGGTCTCGGCGTCCAGCTGGCCGGTGGGTTCGTCGGCGATCAGGAGGGCCGGGTTGTTGGCGAGGGCGCGGGCGATGGCGACCCGCTGCTGCTGTCCGCCGGACATCTCGCCGGGGCGCTGGGCGGCGTGGTCGGCGAGACCGACCAGGGAGAGCAGCAGCTCGACGCGTTCCTCGCGTTCGCGCGCCGCGGCCCGGCGCAGCCGCATCGGCACGCCGACGTTCTCGGCGGCGGTGAGGATCGGGATGAGCCCGAAGGACTGGAAGACGAAGCCGACCCGGTCCCGGCGCAGCGCAAGCAGCCCGTCCTCGTCCAGCTCCGCGAGGTCCCGGCCGTCGACCTCGACCCGCCCGGCGTCCGCGGTGTCGAGACCGCCGACGATGTTGAGCAGGGTGGTCTTCCCGGAGCCCGACCGCCCCTTGAGCGCGACCAGCTCACCGCGCGGCACGTCGAGGGAGACGCCGCGCAGGGCGTGTACGGCGGCACTGTCCCGGCCGTACGACTTGCGCACGTCCTCGACGCGCACCATGGTCTCCGTGACCACCTGGGTCATGTCGTGCCCTCCCCCGTCGAACTCGGTGAACCGGGCGCCAGTATCACCGGCGGCGGCGGACGGATCAACGGCCGGGGCCCGATCGGGCCGCACGACCCTGCCGACCGGCAGCGCCAGGGCCTGTCCGGCGGATCAGGGCACAGGAAAGACGCGGCACCTCATCGACGCCGGTGAGCGGGGTCTGGTGCGGGCAACTGCAAGGCGGAGGAGGGAGTCGACGCGGAGCCTCGGCGAGTGACGACAACGCGGCAGACGGGCGTGCCAGACCCGTGTCTGCGACAGGATCCGCCGGGCAGGCCCTGGGGGCCGCGTCCTCCTGGGGACGCGGCCCTCGTGGCGCGTGTACGGCCGACGGCCGTACCGGGCCCTCGCCTACCGCACCTCGGTGATCTCCGGGCCGCGCTGGAGCTGGCCCATGCCGCCGGCGAAGCGGGAGCCCTCCTCCTGCTGCACGCCCTCGGGGACCATCTGCGCGTCGTTCGGCAGCTTCAGGACGATGGGGTCGCGGGGGGCCATCGGGCCCTCGCCGCGGACGACGACCGTGTCCCGGAAGATCTGCTCCAGCAGACCGGCGGCCTGCGGCTGCACCGCGCCCTGGCCCGAGATCACACCGCGCAGGAACCAGCGGGGCCCGTCCACACCGACGAACCGCACGACCTGGAAGCCGCCGGTGCCGTCCGGCAGCTGCACCGGGACCTGGGCCCGCAGCTCCCAGCCCAGCGGACCCTCGACCTCGTCGATGATGCCGCCCTGCTGGGTGATGCCGGAGCCGATCTCCTCGCGCACCTCGCCCCAGATGCCCTCACGCTTGGGGGCGGCGAAACCCTGGAGCTGGATGGCGCTGTCGCGCAGCACGACGGTCGCGGCGACGATCGCGTCGCCCGCGACCTCCACCCGCAGTTCCATGCCGTCGACGCCGGGGATGAACAGGCCGCCGAGGTCGACCCGGCCCTCGCCCGGGTCGCGGACCTCGGTGCTGTCCCAGGGCCCGTCGGGGCGCGGCTCGGGCTCGAGCCGCACGCGTTCGCGCTCTTCGTCCGCCTCGGTGTCGACGCTGTCGACGACCTGCTCGGTCTCGCCGGCCGCGTCCTCGGCGGCGTCATTCTTCTTGCGACGTCCGAACACGTCACTGTCCTTCCCGGTCGGATACGACCGAAGCGTATCGATTCCCACCCGTCGGGCCGCCGTCGGCGACCTGACCGCTTGTGCCGCTTGCAGGGTCCAGCCCGGCGTGGCCGCCGGTGGACCCGAAGCCCCCCTCGGCCCGCGCCGAGCCGGGAAGTTCCGCGACCTGACGGAAGCGGACCCTCTCGACCTGCTGGACGACCAGTTGGGCAATCCGGTCGAAGCGCTCGAACCGCACGCTTTCGCGCGGGTCGAGATTCACCACGATCACCTTGATCTCCCCACGGTACCCGGCATCAATCGTCCCCGGGGCATTCACCAGGGCGACGCCGCAGCGTGCGGCCAGTCCGGAACGTGGGTGCACGAAGGCCGCGTACCCCTCGGGGAGTGCGACAGACACGCCGGTGGGCAGGACGGCGCGTTCGCCGGGCGCCAGCTCGCGGTCGACGGTGGTGCGCAGGTCGGCGCCCGCGTCCCCGGGCTGCGCGTACGCCGGAAGCGGTACGTCGGGGTCGACGCGGCGGATGAGCACCTCCAGGTCGGCACGGCTCACGGGTTCACCTCGAAGGCGCGGGCGCGGCGGAGCTGGTCGGGGTCGTCCATGGCGGCGCGGATCTCCTCCTCGCGGCCGTTGTGGACGAAGTGCTCGACCTTGACCTCGATGAAGAGGGCGTCGGCGCGGACGGCGACGGGGCCGTCGGGCCCGCCGATCCGGCCGGTGGCCGTGGAGTAGATCTTCCGGCCGGCCACCGCGGTGACCTCGGCCTCCAGGTACAGCGTGGTGTCCACGGGCACCGGCCGCCGGAAGTCGGTCTCGAGCCGTCCGGTCACCGCGATCGTGCGCAGCAGCCAGTTCAGCGAGCCCAGCGTCTCGTCCAGGGCGGTGGCCAGCACGCCGCCGTGCGCCAGACCGGGAGCGCCCTGGTGGGCGGGGCGGACGGTGAACTCGGCGGTGATCGACACGCCTTCGCCCGCACGCGCCTGGAGGTGCAGTCCGTGGGGCTGGTCGCCGCCGCAGCCGAAGCACTGGCCGTAGTGGGCGCCGAGCAGCTCGCCGGGCGCGGGCGCGTCGGGGTGCCGTACGGGTTTCACGGCGTCGGCGGGGGGCTGAAGACCTGGGGAAGTACCACTCACAGGCGCAGACCTTACCCGCGCGTCGGCCGAACACCGATACCGTGCCAAGCTTGCTTCATGCAGCTCTCCACGGCCCCGTACGAAGAACGCCTCACCGCGCCCCGCTCCTGGTGGCTGGTCTCCTTCCTGGTGGGGCTGGCGTTCGCGCTGATCCTGCTGCCGTTCGGCACGCTGCCGATGCTGGGCGGCCTGGCGGGCGGCACCGCGGTGGCGGCGGTGGCGGCCAGTTCGTACGGCGCCGTCCGCATCCGGGTCGTGGGCGACTCGCTGATCGCGGGCGAGGCGAGGGTGCCGCTCTCGGCGCTGGGCGAGGCGGAGATCCTCGATCCGGAGGAGGCCCGCGCCTGGCGCACGTACAAGGCCGACACCAGGGCGTTCCTGCTGCTGCGCGCCTATGTTCCGAGGGCCGTGCGGGTGCTGGTCACGGACCCGCAGGACCCGACTCCGTACCTGTATCTGTCCACGCGCGAGCCGGAGCGGCTGATCGAGGCGCTGAAGGCGGCGAAGGCGGCGGCCGCGTAGGGCCGCCCGCGGGTCAGCGGTCGTCTTTGCCGAAGTTTTCCCCGCGGCCGGGCCGGCCGGGTCCGATGCCCTTGGTGATCTCGCCCATGTCGAGGGCGTCCTGCGGGCGTTCCAGGGCCGGGAGGTCGCCCAGGGCGCTCCAGGCGACCTGGTTCTTGCGCAGGTCGGTCCGGATTCTCGCGGCCAGTTTCCGGGTGTCGCGCCGGTTCATGACGGCGCCCACGGCCGCGCCCACCATGAAGGGCATCAGGTTCGGCAGGTCGCGCACCATCCGCTTCATGATCTGCTGGCGCAGCTGGCGCTTCATGTGGCTGTTCATCGCCGAGCCGAGGGTCGACGGCTTGGACACGTCCACGCCGCGTTCGTCGGACCACGAGTTCAGGTACGCGGTGCTGCGCTGGGCGAGGCCGCCGGGCGGGCGTACGCCGTAGACCTCGTGGAGTTCGGCGATCAGCTTGAGCTCGATCGCCGCGACGCCGGTGATCTCGGCGGCCAGTTCCGTGGGCATCGCCGGTGGTACGGGCAGCATCGCCGCCGCTCCGATGCCCGCTCCCACGGTCGCCGTGCCCTTGGCCGCGCCGGCCACGAGCCGGTCGGCGATCTCCTCGGGCCCGAGGCCCGGGAACTGCCTGCGCAGCGCCGCCAGGTCCCGTACGGGCACGCGCGGGGCCAGGTCGATGATCCGGTCGGCGAGGTGACCCAGGGCGGCCCTGGCGCGGGCGCCGCCGTTGCGGACGCTCTGTCCGGCCTTGTCCCGGAACGCCGCTGCCCGGCGCCGGGCAGCGGGTGCCGGAGGCCGCGCGGTCGCCGGGAGGTCACTCCGGTCGGCCACTGGCTCGAGCGGGGCCCTCCCCGTATCGGTCGGGCCCCGCTCGTCGTCACGCGCGCTGTAGGGACCGTCAAACGGCCCTTGGTCCGCTCCTCGTCGGGAGGAACGGCGCTTCCAGGGAGGGGTCGAGCCGGTCACGGCCGACCCCGCCTCAGTCGCAGTCGCGGCAGATCGGCTGGCCGTTCTTCTCCCGGGCCAGCTGGCTGCGGTGGTGCACCAGGAAGCAGCTCATGCAGGTGAACTCGTCCTGCTGCTTCGGCAGTACACGGACGGCCAGTTCCTCGTTCGAGAGGTCGGCGCCGGGAAGTTCGAGGCCTTCCGCGGCCTCGAACTCGTCGACGTCGACGGCCGAGGCGGACTTGTCGTTCCGCCTCGCCTTCAGCTCTTCGAGGCTGTCCGAGTCGACGTCGTCGTCGGTCTTGCGTGGAGTGTCGTAATCGGTTGCCATGGTCGCTCTCCCCCTCTGGGTGTCTGCGGTGTCTTCAGCGCACGTAACGCGTGAGAGGCCGGACTTGTGCCCGACCTGAGGCGGAGATTTTGCCTCACATCAAGGTCTGTTACTCAATCGACACCCAACCGGACTCCTCACGAGTGATCGGCTTGGATGGCGATGGGGACCGTACACGGTCCGAATGCCGCACTTCAAAGGCGTCTCACCGTGTACTTCCCGTGATCAGGGGCCCTGAAAACCGGGATTTTCCCGGCTTTCCGACAGGGTGCATGATCACGGAGAGTAGAGGGCGGGAAAGCCTCCGCTGTGATCGATCACACACGCGACTCCAGGGCCGGTGGCCTGGAAATTCCGCTCAAAGCGAACATCCTCGGGTCTCGGTGAGATGTCGGGGTCATGATCTCAGACGGGGAGCGTCACGCGCATCACGAGCCCTCCGCCCTCGCGCGGCCGGGCGGAGATGTGGCCGCCGTGCGCCCGGGCCACGGACCGCGCGATGGACAGCCCGAGGCCCACGCCCTTGTCGCTGCCCGTCCGCTCGGTGCGCAGCCGCCGGAACGGCTCGAAGAGGTTGTCCACCTCGTACGCCGGTACGACGGGGCCGGTGTTGGTGACCACCAGGACCGCCTGTCCGTTCTCGACGGCGGTGGCGACCTCGACCCAGCCCTGTTCGGCCGTGTTGTAGCGCACGGCGTTCTGGACGAGGTTCAGGGCGATCCGCTCCAGCAGGACGCCGTTGCCCTGGACCACCGCGGCGTCGCGGGTGCCGCGGATCTCCACGCCCTTGCTCTCGGCCTCGGCGTGCACCTGGTCGATGGCCTGGCCGGCCACCTCGGCGAGGTCCACCGGTTTACGCTCGACGATCTGGTTGTCGCTGCGGGCCAGCAGGAGCAGGCCCTCGACCAGCTGCTCGCTGCGTTCGTTGGTCGCGAGCAGCGTCTTGCCGAGCTGCTGGAGCTCCACCGGGGCGCCCGGGTCGGACAGGTGCACCTCCAGGAGCGTGCGGTTGATCGCCAGCGGCGTGCGCAGCTCGTGGGAGGCGTTGCCGACGAAGCGCTGCTGGGCGGTGAAGGCCCGCTGCAGCCGCTCCAGCATGTCGTCGAAGGTGTCGGCCAGCTCCTTCAGCTCGTCGTCCGGGCCGTCCAGCTCGATGCGGCGGGAGAGGTCGGAGCCGGCCACCGCGCGCGCGGTGCGGGTGATCCGCCCCAGCGGGGACAGGACGCGCCCGGCCATGGCGTAGCCGAAGGCGAAGGCGATCACGGCGAGGCCGAGGAGCGCCAGCAGGGAGCGGCTGAGCAGGTTGTCCAGGGCGACCTTGCGCTGGTGGTCCATGCAGTCGCTGATGGCGGCGTTGAAGTCGGACAGCGACAGGCCGCCGTTGTCGACCACGGGACAGGTGCTGCTGGAGACCTTGAGGTCGGTGAAGTCGACGATCTTGTACAGCGGTTCGTTGCCGGTGCGGACCGCCTGGGCGGCGAGCAGGTAGATGATCGACAGCAGCAGGATGCCGGCGATCAGGAACATGCCGCCGTACAGCAGCGTGAGCCTTATCCGGATGGTGGGGCGCAGCCACGGCAGGGGCGTGGCCGAGCGCGGGTCCCACGTGGGCTTGGGGGGCGCCCCGGGGGGCGCGGGTGTCGTCGCCACGGCCGGTCAGATCCGGTAGCCGGAGCCGGGGACGGTGACGATGACGGGCGGCTCGCCCAGCTTGCGGCGCAGGGTCATGACGGTCACGCGCACGACGTTGGTGAACGGGTCGGTGTTCTCGTCCCAGGCCTTCTCCAGGAGCTGCTCCGCGGAGACCACGGCGCCCTCGCTGCGCATGAGGACCTCCAGGACGGCGAACTCCTTGGGCGCGAGCTGCACCTCCTTGCCGTCACGGAAGACCTCCCGGCGGTTGGGGTCGAGCTTGATCCCGGCCCGCTCCAGGACGGGCGGCAGCGGCACGCTGGTGCGCCGGCCCAGGGCGCGGACACGGGCGATCAGCTCGCTGAACGCGAAGGGCTTGGGCAGGTAGTCGTCGGCGCCGATCTCCAGGCCCTCGACCCGGTCGCTGACGTCGCCGGAGGCCGTGAGCATGAGCACGCGCGTGGGCATGCCCAGCTCGACGATCTTGCGGCAGACGTCGTCGCCGTGCACGAGGGGGAGGTCGCGGTCGAGGACGACCACGTCGTAGTCGTTGACGCCGATGCGCTCCAGGGCGGCCGCACCGTCGTACACGACGTCGACGGCCATGGCCTCCCGGCGCAGTCCGGTGGCCACCGCATCGGCGAGCAGCTGCTCGTCCTCGACGACGAGTACGCGCACGTCGCTTGTCCTTCCTGTGTCCACCCGCGTAGCGCTTCTCGGACGCACGAGGGCAGGGGCCTGGTGGGTGTGTTGCCTCCATCCTGCCCTTTTCGGCCATAAGTCGGCTGTAAGCCGGGGGAGGAGCCGGGTGAGGAACCGGTGACGAAGCAGGGCGTGGAAAGGCATCGGAAGCGGGAATGCGAGATTTTCTCGTGTGGTTGAGGTTTCCGCGAAGGGGAGCAGGGGGAGGACGGCTTTACACCCCGCGATCACGCTCTGCCTGTACCGCGTTACCGCGCGGTACGCCGCGGTCCGCTTCCGCAGAGCGGGCGTGGGTGTCCGGCACGGTCGCCGCCCGGCAGGGCAGCGCTGGGCACTCCACCGGAGGCGTGATCGCCCCTTCCGATCGGCACACCCCCGTGCCAACGACCCACGACCCAGGACGAGGGGGCGCAGCATGGACGCTTTCACCGCAGGACTTCTGCAGCGCATAAAGACGACCGAGTCCGACCTGTCCCGGGCCCGCGACGAGGGCGACGAGTTCCTTGTCGAGGTGGAGCTGGGCGAGCTCGACGATCTGCGCCGTCTCGCTGCCGAGCACGGTGTGGAGGTCAGCGCGACCAACGCCTGATCGGCCCGCGCAGGACGAGGCCCCGGCGAGATCCAGCGCCGGGGCCTCGTCGTGCGCGGTGCCGCGTTGCGGTGCGTGGTGTGCCCCGGCGACCACGGAGTACGGGCAGCAGGGGTGGGGCGGCCGGGGCAGGTCGGCCGGCAGGGCCGGGCAGCGTGACTGCCCGGCCCGACCCGGACGGGGGGCACGCCTGAGTGGTCTCCAGGACCACCCGACCCGGACACGGCCGAACCGCGTCCCACGGGAGGCGCAGCCGACTCGGCCGCGCGGTCCGGACCCGCGTGCCGGACCCGCGTGCCGGGCCGCGCGGCCGACGGCCCGACCGTACGAGCCCCGCCGACCGGCTCGTCGGCCCACGACGCCATGTGACCGACGGAACCGACCGCCCGAGCATGCCGGTGTCGGCCCGCTCGGGCGGAGGAGCCGCCGCCCCGCACCAGGCGAGGCGGCCGACGGACCGCGGCGTGCTGCGGCCCCCGCGCGAGCGTCGTGCGCCCGCCCGGGCACCGCGCACGTCCGCGGGGCGGCCCCGGGCACCGCGCCGGGCGACGGGACTCCCCCGCGGCACCCGGGGCCGTCCTCGTACGACCGCCGGAGGCGCCCGCACGCGTGGGCGTCGGGTGCCCGCCCGGGCACCCGGCACGTCTGCGGGGCGGCCCCGGGCACCGCGCCGAGCGACGGGACTCCCCCGCGGCGGCCGGCGCCGTCCTTCGCGTGACCGCCGGAGGCCTACGCTCCGAAGTCCGTCAGGAGCCGCTGGAGGGGTTCGAAGACGGCCGGGGTGGCGGCGATGGTCAGGGCGCCGGTGGGGCGCTCACCGGGGCGGCCACCGGTCACCGCGCCCGCCTCCCGGGCGATCAGGTCGCCCGCCGCGAGGTCCCAGGGGTGCAGCCCGCGCTCGTAGTAGCCGTCGAGGCGTCCCGCGGCCACGTCGCACAGGTCGATCGCCGCCGAGCCGCCGCGCCGGATGTCCCGCACCAGCGGAATCAGCCGCCGCGCGATCTCCGCCTGCTCCGCGCGGACGTCGGCGACATAGTTGAAGCCGGTGGAGACCAGCGCCTGGTCCAGCGGGGCGGCGGACCGGCAGGCGAGCCTGCGTTCGCCCTCCCAGGCACCCGTCGCCCAGGCGCCACCGCCCAGCACCGCGTGGTAGGACTCGCCCCGCATCGGGGCCACGACCACGCCGGCGACCCGCTCGCCGTCCTGCTCGGCGGCGATGGAGACCGCCCAGGTGGGCAGTCCGTAGAGGTAGTTCACCGTGCCGTCGAGCGGGTCGATGACCCAGCGGACGCCGCTGGTGCCCTCCGTGGCGGCGCCCTCCTCGCCGAGGAAGCCGTCGTCGGGGCGGCGCTCGGCGATCAGCCCGGTGATCAGCTTCTCCGCCGCGATGTCCATCTCGGTGACCACGTCGATCGGGCTGGACTTGGTGGCGGCGACCGCCAGGTCGGCCGGTCGGCCGTCCCGCAGCAGCCCGCCCGCGCGGTGGGCGGCCTCCTGGGCGATCTTCAGCAGGTCCGCACGGAGCGGGTCGGGCGTCACGTCGGTCACGGGGGTCCTCACGCGTAGGGGCTGTCGTTTGGATCAGGTCGCAGGGAAGAAACAGTGCTGGTCAGTGCCGGTGAGCGGGGTCTGGCGCGTGCAGCCGCAAGGCGGAGGAGGGCGCCAGGGCGGAGCCCTGGCAACCGACGACAACGCGGCAGATGTGCGTGTCAGACCCCGCGTCTGCGGCATGATCCAAATGACAGCCCCTAAGGGCTGTCGGCGCCCGCGGCGGCGGGCCGGGGGGCACGGGCGGGGCAGCAGCCGACCGGGCACAGGTTGTGGCTCGCGCCGAGCGTGCCGAGGGCGCAGGGCGCGACCTCCTGCCCGCGCTCGTCGCCCGCCCGCTCCAGGACCAGGTCGCGGACGGCCGCGGCGAACCGCGGGTCGGCGCCCACGGTGGCCGAGCGGCGCACCGGCAGCCCCAGCTCCGCGGCCTTGGCGGTGGCCTCCGTGTCGAGGTCGTAGAGAACCTCCATGTGGTCGGAGACGAACCCGATGGGGGCCATGACCACCGCGGGGATGCCGGCCGCCTGCCGCTCCTCCAGGTGGTCGCAGATGTCGGGCTCCAGCCACGGGATGTGCGGGGCGCCCGAGCGCGACTGGTAGACGAGCTGCCAGGGGTGGTCGACGCCGGTGCGCTCGCGGACGGCGTCGGCGATCACCTGGGCCACGTCCAGGTGCTGGCGCACGTACGCCCCGCCGTCGCCGTGCTCCTCGACCGGGCCGGACGTGTCGGCGGCGGAGGTGGGGATCGAGTGGGTGCAGAACGCGATGTGCGCGCCGTCCCGGACCTCCTCGGGCAGCTCGGCCAGGGACCGGACGACCCCGTCGACCATGGGCTCGACGAAGCCCGGGTGGTTGAAGTAGTGCCGGAGCTTGTCGATCTTCGGCAGCTCCGGGCCCTCCAGCCCTTCGGCTTCCAGCGCGGCGAGGGCGTCCGCCAGGTTCTCGCGGTACTGGCGGCAGCCCGAGTAGGAGGCGTAGGCGCTGGTGGCGAGGACCAGGATGCGGCGGCGGCCGTCGCCGGCCATCTCGCGCAGGGTGTCCGTCAGGTACGGCGCCCAGTTGCGGTTGCCCCAGTAGACCGGCAGGTCCAGGCCGTGCTCGGCGAAGTCCTTGCGCAGGGCGTCCAGCAGGGCGCGGTTCTGGTCGTTGATCGGGCTGACGCCGCCGAAGAGGAAGTAGTGCTGTCCGACTTCCTTGAGGCGTTCCTTGGGGATGCCGCGCCCCCGGGTCACGTTCTCCAGGAACGGGACCACGTCGTCCGGCCCCTCCGGGCCGCCGAACGAGAGCAGGAGCAGGGCGTCGTAGGGGCTGGCATCGAGCACGTCTGGCATGCCCCGATCCTGCCACCCGGCACTGACAGCGGGGAAACGGTGGGGTACCGACCGTGCGTTTCACCAGGTCCGAGGGGGTGTTCCCGAACGAAGGGACGAGTAAGCTGTATCGACCGTGTTCGCACCTTACTAACTCGTGACCGAGCCGCTTCCGGAGACCTCGTTGGCCAGTCCCTACCGCGCCCTGTTCGCCCTCCCCGGCACCAAGGGCTTCTCCGCCGCGGGTTTCCTCGGCCGGATGCCGCTGTCGATGATGGGCATCGGCGTGGTGACGATGATCTCGCAGCTCACCGGGCGGTACGGGCTGGCCGGGGCGCTGTCGGCCACCATCGCGCTCGCCGCCGCCGTGGCCGGGCCGCAGGTCTCCCGCCTGGTGGACCGGTACGGGCAGCGCCGGGTGCTGCGCCCGGCGACGCTGGTGTCGCTGACCTCGGCGGCGGTGCTGCTGCCCGCCGCGCACTACGGATGGCCGGACTGGGTGCTCTTCGCGGCCTGCGTCGGCATCGGCTGCGTGCCGAGCCTCGGCGCGATGGTCCGCTCCCGCTGGGCGGCCCTGTACCGGGGCACGCCGCAGCTGCACACCGCGTACTCCTTCGAGTCCGTGGTGGACGAGGTCTGCTTCATCTTCGGCCCGATCATCTCCATCGGCCTGTCCACCGCCTGGTTCCCGGAGGCCGGGCCGCTGCTCGCCGCCTGCTTCCTGGCGACCGGCGTCTTCTGGCTGACCTCGCAGCGCGCCACCGAGCCGGAACCGCACCCGCGCGAGCACAAGGGCGGCGGCACGGCGCTGCGCTCCCGGGGGCTCCAGGTCCTGGTCGGCACGTTCGTCGCCACGGGGACGATCTTCGGGGCCCTCGACGTCGTCACCGTGGCGTTCGCCGAGGAGCAGGGGCACAAGGCCGCCGCCAGCCTCGTCCTCGCCCTCTACGCGGCGGGATCGTGCACGGCCGCCATGGTTTTCGGGCTGCTGCGCTTCGCCGGGCCGCCGGAACGCCGCTGGCTCCTGGGCGTGTGTGCGATGGCCGTGAGTATGATCCCCCTCCTACTGGTCGGAAACTTGCCGTTTCTGGCCGCGGCGCTGTTCGTTGCGGGTCTGTCCATCGCCCCCACGGCGATCACGACGATGTCCCTCGTCGAAGAGCACGTACCGCGCACGCAGCTCACCGAGGGCATGACCTGGGTGAGCACCGGCCTCGCGGTCGGGGTCGCGCTCGGTTCCTCAGGGGGCGGCTGGGTGATCGACGCCTCCGGGGCACGTGCGGGGTACTGGGTTCCGGCGGTGGCCGGGGCCGTCGCGGTCGCGGTCGGTTTCCTCGGGTACCGCCGGCTCAAGCGGCCGGAACCGCGTCGGGGAGGGACCGTTGAGCAGCACACGCACGGCGAGCGGCAGGACGAGCGGCCGGAACGGCACATGGCGTAACTGGGGCGGAAACGTCTCGGCGCGCCCCGCGCGGGAGGTCACTCCCGCCTCCGTCGACGAACTGGCCGACGCCGTCCGCCGGGCGGCCGAGGACGGGCAGCGGGTCAAGGCGGTCGGCACCGGGCACTCCTTCACGTCGATAGCCGCGACGGACGGTGTGTTGATCCGGCCTCAACTGTTGACGGGCATCCGCAGCATTGATCGCGACGCCATGACGGTCACGGTCGAGGCCGGCACCCCGCTCAAGAGGCTCAACATGGCGCTCGCGCGTGAGGGCCTGTCGCTGACCAACATGGGCGACATCATGGAGCAGACCGTCTCCGGGGCCACCAGCACCGGCACCCACGGCACCGGCCGCGACTCGGCCTCGATCGCCGCCCAGATCCGGGGCCTGGAACTGGTCACGGCGGACGGCTCGGTGCTGACCTGCTCCGCGGACGAGAACCCCGAGGTGTTCGCCGCCGCCCGGATCGGCCTCGGAGCACTGGGCATCGTCACCGCGATCACCTTCGCCGTGGAGCCGGTCTTCCTGCTCACGGCCCGCGAGGAACCGATGCCGTTCGACCGGGTCCTGGCCGACTTCGACGCGCTGTGGTCGGAGAACGAGCACTTCGAGTTCTACTGGTTCCCGCACACCAACAGCACCAACACCAAGCGCAACAACCGCAGTGCCGGTCCGGAGCGGCCGGTGGGGCGGTTCCAGGGCTGGCTGGACGACGAGTTTCTGTCCAACGGCGTCTTCCAGGCGGCCAACTGGGTCGGCCGTGCGGCGCCCGCCACCATCCCGGCGATCGCCCGGATCTCCAGCCGGGCCCTCTCCGCGCGGACGTACACGGACACCCCCTACAAGGTCTTCACATCCCCGCGCCGGGTGCGGTTCGTGGAGATGGAGTACGCCGTTTCGCGCGAGGCCGTCGTCGAGGTGCTGCGCGAACTGAGGACGATGGTCGACCGCTCCCGGCTGCGGATCAGCTTCCCGGTCGAGGTGCGCACGGCCCCGGCCGACGACATCACGCTGTCCACCGCGTCGGGCCGCGACAGCGCGTACATCGCCGTGCACATGTTCCGGGGCACGCCCTACCAGGCGTACTTCACCGCCGCCGAGCGCATCTTCACGGCGCACGAGGGCCGTCCGCACTGGGGCAAGGTGCACACCCGGGACGCCGGGTACTTCTCCCGGGTGTATCCGCGCTTCGGCGAGTTCACGGCGCTGCGGGACCGTCTTGACCCTGACCGTCTGTTCCAGAACGACTACTTGCGCCGGGTTCTGGGGTCGTAGCCGAGGCGTCCGGGTCGGGGGCTCCGGTGCCACCGGCGTCCGGGGTGGGCGTCGGGCTGGACGCCGTACCGCCGCCCTCCGTCGAACCGGGGCCGGACGACGGGCTCCCGCCGGTTGCGTCCGGGCTCCCGGAGGGGGTGGGGGCCGGGGCTTCGCTCCCGGAACCGGAGTCCTTCGCGTCACCCGAGTCACCGGAGCCCCCGGAGTCCCGGCCGTCCTGCGGGTCTTCCGCGTCACCGGAGTCGCCGGAGTCGCCGGGCTCCCCCGAATCCGCGGCGAACTTGTTGTGTCCGGTGAAGGCGCTGCCGACGGTGGTGCTGTGGCCGCCGCTCAGGTTCTGGCCGGAGGCGACCTCGTACACCGTGATCCCGGCCATGGTGACGCCGAAGACGAGGGCCGCCGCGACCAGCGGGCGGCGCCAGCCCCTGGTCCGCGCGCGGTAGACGGTGCCCTCGGTGAACCCAGCCGAAGTCGAGGCCGTAGCCGACGCCGGGTTCGGGTCCGGCGCCGCGGCCGGAACCGGCACGGTGCGCCCGTCGATCCGCACGGCGGCGACGGTGCGCTTCACCCGGATCTGCTCCCCGGTGCGCTTGAAGAAGTGCTGGAGCACCGAGCCCCCGCAGGTGGCGACGACACTGATCAGGCCGGCTCCCGCGATCGTGCCGTAGACACCGAAGGAGGAGGCGAGTTTGGCTGCCACCACGGCCGCCAGGGCGCTGCCGGCGACCTGGGGGACGCTCAGGTCGAGGCGCCTGGGCTCCCCCTTCGAACGCACGTCCGCCACGCCCGCGTCATCGGACCTTTCACGCATCGTCGGACCTTGCCTGCCTTTCCCGTACGGGATCGATCAACTGCATGAGAAAGGGACGTGCGGCCGAAACCATTAGTTCCGTTTCTGGTGATTGCGTGAAGTACGCCACGCTCAAGATCGCGGAAATCGCGCCGGGGACGGCCGAGCACCACCTCTTGCCAGAAGTTGGGCGGCGCGCCAATCCACGCACGTGGTCCGAATGGAGTACTGTTGCGAGCCCTGGAGCTGGTCTCCCGACAGGGGGTCCGGCACCTTGAAGGACCGCCGGGAGGGGGCTAGTTGCACAGGGTGACGAGGTTGGTCACTCAGCGTTGCGAACAGGTAACCGTGCCATAACGGCGATCCAGGGCCCGCGCCCGACACGCCGGGCAACTCGGCAAGGTTGTGGCAGGCTGCACCCGGGCAGGCCACACTCGACAGAGCGGAAGCAGCGACGCACGTGACGTCGGCAGGCACCACCCGGGAGGTCCCCATGCCCGAACTGCGTGTCGTGGCCGTCTCGAATGACGGCACACGGCTGGTGCTGAAGGCTGCGGACAGCACGGAGTACACGCTTCCGATCGACGAGCGGCTCCGGGCCGCCGTGCGCGGCGACCGTCCCCGCCTCGGCCAGATCGAGATCGAGGTGGAGAGCCATCTCCGCCCCCGCGACATCCAGGCGCGTATACGTGCCGGCGCGACCGCGGAAGAGGTCGCCCAGATGGCGGGCATCCCCGTCGACCGCGTACGGCGCTTCGAGGGCCCCGTACTGGCCGAGCGCGCCTTCATGGCGGAGCGGGCCCGCAAGACCCCCGTCCGCCGCCCCGGCGAGAACTCCGGACCGCCCCTCGGTGAGGCCGTCCAGGAGCGGCTGCTGCTGCGCGGCGCCGACAAGGACACCGTCCAGTGGGACTCCTGGCGCCGCGACGACGGCACCTGGGAGGTCCTGCTGGTCTACCTGGTCGCGGGCGAACTGCACTCGGCGAGCTGGACGTACGACCCGCCCCGGCGGCTCGTCCAGGCCGTCGACGCGGAGGCACGCGCGCTGATCGGGGAGTCCGACGACCTCGCGGCGCCCGAGCCCAGCTTCCCGTTCGTGCCGCGCATCGCCCGACTGCCGCGCGACCGGCCGCTGGACCGCACCCTCGACCGGGAGCAGCGGGAGCGGCCGAGCCTGCCCCCGCCGCCGTCCGAGCCGGCCGACGACACCGCGGCCACCGCCTCGGTGGAACGCGAACGCGACTCGCTCACCAGCCTGCTGGAGGCCGTACCGAGCTTCCGGGGCGACCTGGTGGTCCCCGAGCGCGCTCCGGAGCCGGTGGAGGAGCCCGTCGAGGAGCCCGAGGTGGAGGAGCCGCCCGCGCCCGCGGCGTCGGCCGGTTCCGCCTACGCCGACGTGCTCATGCCGCGCTCGGTGGCCAGCCACCGCGACCGCCTCACCGGCTCCACCGACCGCCAGGCCGAGGCCGACGGCGTCCGGCCGGGCCGCCGCGCCGCGGTGCCGAGCTGGGACGAGATCGTGTTCGGCACGCGGCGCAAGAAGCAGGAGTAGTCCGGTCTTCGCCGCATGACGTGACCGAGATCGGGGCCGCACCCGGGTGGGTGCGGCCCCGATCGCGTGCCAACGGCCGACTGCGCGCACGTCCTTGCGGCGGACGGGCCTGCCGGTGCGGCCCCCTCTCCGCCTGCGGGTGCGGCCCCCTCTCCGCGTGCAGGTGCGGCCCTCGTGCGGGCGCCGCGCCGCCCTCGGTGCGAGGTCCTGCCTCCGGACCGGCCCCCGCTCCCGGCGGGCGTGGCCCCGCCACAGCCCAGCCGGCCCGGGGACCCACACCCCGTGACCCGGGCCTCCTGCGCGCGAACCCGCCACCCACGCGCAGCGCACCCCTCTACTGCGGGTCGGGGCCCACCGCGACCGGCCGGGCCGGGTCGGACGACCACTCGGACCAGGAGCCCACGTACAGCGCCGCCGGAATCCCCGCCACCGCAAGGGCGAGCACTTCGTGGGCACCCGACACGCCCGAGCCGCAGTACACGCCGACCGCGCCGTCCTCCGTGGCGCCGAGGGTCTTGAAGCGTGCCCGCAGTTCCTCGGCGGGCAGGAAGTGCCCGTCCGGGGCCACGTTGGCGGTCGTCGGCGCGGACACGGCGCCCGGGATGTGGCCGCCGACCGGATCGATCGGCTCGACCTCGCCCCGGTAACGCTCCCCCGCGCGGGCGTCGAACAGCACCCCGGACCGGGCCAGCGCGGCCGCCCCGTCCGCGTCCAGCAGGCCCGTCGCGCCCGGCGCCGGCGTGAAGTCGCCCTCCGCGGACGCCGGGACGTCCGTCGAAAGCGGCGCCTCCCAGGACGGCAACCCGCCGTCGAGGACCCGCACGTTCGGGTGACCCGTCCAGCGCAGCAGCCACCAGGCGCGGGCCGCCGCCCATCCCTGCCCGCCGTCGTAGACCACGACCGGCCGCCCGTGCGACACGCCCGCCCGGCGCATCGCCGCGCCGAACTCCCCCACCTCGGGCAACGGGTGCCGGCCGTGCACGCCGGGCGCGGAGGCGAGTTCGCGGTCCAGGTCGACGTAGACGGCACCGGGCAGATGCCCGGCCGCGTACTCGGCCGGGCCGTCGAACGGCGGGGCACCGGCCGCCTTCGCCGTGCTCAGCTGCCAGCGGACGTCGAGCAGGACGGGCGGATTGGGGCCCGCCAGTTCGTCGACGAGTTCGGATGCGGAGATGATGGCGTTCATGGCCCCATCCTGACGTACCGAGTGGCCGAGGCGTCGTTGTCGGGCTACTCTGCCCGCCGGACAGTACCGATCACGAGGCGTACGGGTTCGGCCACATGCTGTACTGCCCGGGCAGGCGGGCTGCCCCACAAGCGCGAGCACGCCCGAAGCACGCACCGGAACCCGGTGCCGGTGCCGAGGCCCGTCGGAGCGGAAGCGGACGCACGGCCCGCGGAGGGCCGAGAAGAGGGTGACGATGACCGACGCACGGGGATCGGACAGCCGGATCGGCGAGACGAACGCCCGACGCGCGCCCGGCACGCCCTGCTGGGTGAGTCTGATGGTGCACGGGCCGGCCGCCACCCACGACTTCTACGGTGCCCTGTTCGGCTGGGTGTTCCGGCCCGGACCCCAGCAACTGGGCCCCTACGCGCGGGCCCTGCTCGACGGGCGGGAGGTGGCCGGCATCGGGCAGCTGCCCCCGGACCGGCAACTGCCCACCGCCTGGACGCCGTACTTCGCCTCCGACGACGTCAACCGGACGGCCGAAACGGTGCGCCTGTGCGGCGGCACGGTCGGCGTCGGCCCCCTGGACGCGGGCGAGGCCGGCCGCATGGCCCTGGGCTCCGACCCGGCCGGCGCCGTCTTCGGCGTGTGGCAGGCGGCCGCACACCTGGGCACGGCCGTCACGGGCCGGCCCGGCACACCGGCCTGGAACGAACTGCTGACGTACGAGACGGCGAGCGTCGCCAAGTTCTACGAGACGGTCTTCGGCTTCGAACTGCTCCCGGATCCCTTCCCCGACCGCGACTACGTGACCCTGCGCATCGAGGGCCGCCCGGTCGCCGGCATCCACGGCGTGGGCGACGCCCTGCCGCGCGACCGGGGACCGCACTGGATGACGTACTTCGAGGTGGCCGACACGGACGAGTCCGCGACGCGCCTCGTCGACCTGGGCGGGCACGTCCTGACCCCGGCCCAGGACACGCCCCACGGCCGGGTGGCGACGGTGGCGGATCCGGAGGGGGCGCGGTTCACGCTGCTGCACGCACAGCGGTGACGGGGGCCGGCCGTACGCCTGCGGGGGCCCCGCAGGTCTCGGCCCCGCTCAGCCGCTCACCACGGCGAGCAGGGCACGTACCGTCTCCGCCATCGTCTCCCGGCCGCGGGCGACGTAGGGGCGGGGATCCGTCAGGTCGGGGCGGGCCGCCAACGTCTCGCGGACCGCGCCCGTGAAGGCGATGTTGAGGGCGGTGCCGACGTTGACCTTCAGGATGCCCGCCCGGACGGCCCGCCGCAGTTCGTCGTCCCCGACTCCCGACGAACCGTGCAGTACCAGGGGCACGGGCACGGCCTCCCGGAGCCGTTCGATCAGTGCGTGGTCCAGGGACGCGGAGCGTTCGGTCATCGCGTGGCTGCTGCCGACGGCCACGGCCAGCGCGTCCACGCCGGTGTCCGCCACGTAGCGCGCCGCTTCCTGCGGGTCGGTACGCACCCCGGCCGCGTGGGCGCTCGCGGGGGCGTCGGGTTTGCCACCCACGTACCCGAGTTCGGCCTCCAGCCACAGGCCCGCGCCGTGGGCCCACTGCGCCGCGGCGCGGGTGGCGGCGAGGTTCTCGGCGTAGGGCTGCGCCCCGGCGTCGAACATCGCGGAGGAGAACCCCGCGTCGGCGGCCGTGCGCAGCAGTCCCATGTCCGTCACATGGTCCAGGTGCAGTGCGACGTCGACGTCACCGGCCTTGGCGACCTCGGCCGCGGCCCGCGCGATCGGCTCGACCCGGCCGCCGTGGAACCGCACGGCGTTCTCGCTGATCTGCAGGATCACGGGGGCGCCCGCGGCCTGTGCACCGGAGGTGATCGCCTCGGCGTGCTCCAGCGTGATCACGTTGAACGCCGCGACGGCCCGGCCTGCGGCGGCGGCCTCCGAGACGAGTTCGCGCGTGGGAACCAGGGGCATGGGGGTGTTCCCCTCGCTTTCATGTTGCTTCGACGGTCGGTCGGTCCGGCCGGTACGGGTGGGTGGGCGTTCGGGGCTAGCGTCCGACGGAACTCACGTCGCCGTCCGCCACACCCGGTGCCACGGAACTCTCGCCGCTCTTCTCGTCGCTGTAGACCATCAGCGTCGAACCCGCGAGGGCGAGCACGATGCCGAGGGCGCCCCACACGCTGGGCAGCGTCTGGTAGACCGCCAGGGAGAGCACGATGGTGAGAACCGGGGCGAGTGCGTTGGTGATGGGGGCGACCACGGTGGCCTTGCCCCGGCTGAACGCCATGACCAGGAACAGCGCCCCGACCGCGTTGAGGACCTGGGTCACCGCGGTGAGGGCCGGTGCCTGCCAGGGAGCCCCGGACGGGAAACCGCCCATGATCGCGAACGCCACGGGAACCAGCAGCAGTCCGCTGATGGTCATCCACCCGAAGGTGGTCGCCTCGTTGACCCCGACGAGCGCGGCCTTGCGCATGCAGAACGCCTGCACACCCCAGGCGACGCAGATCAGGATGGCCATCGGCAGCCACGGGCCGTGCGCGTCCGAGTCGCCTCCGCCGCTGGGGATGCTGAGCAGCACGATCGCCACCAGCGCCGCGACCACGCCCACGACGGCGAGCCGGGTGATCCGCTCCCGCAGCAGCACCGTCGCCATGAGGACGGTGATCACCGGGGACAGGGACACCAGGGGGAAGATCAGGTACGCGGGGCCGTCGGCGAGCGCCTGGAACAGCAGCAGCTGTCCGCCGGCGCCGGTCAGGCCCGCGATCAGTCCGTACATCGCGGCGACCGGCCTGCGGTCGAACCTCTTGCCGCGCATCGCGAAGTACGCGGGGATGAGCATCGTGAAGGCCCAGATGATGTAGATCATCTCGTTGGGGTAGCCGTACCTGCTGTTGGGCTCGCTGGAGAAGGCGCCCCACACTCCCCAGAACAGGACCAGCAGCGACGCGTACAGGATCCAGCCTCTTGTGCCGTTCTTCATTGTTCGTCCTCTCCTGGGGCGAGGGACCCTGAGGCCTTGCGCAGCGCGTCGAGCGCCGGCCGGTCGAGCGGGGTTCCAGCGAGTTTCGCCGCGTACAGGGCAGCGCCCACGACGGGCTCGTACAGGGGGTGCCGCAGCTCGTAGCCCGCGAAGCGGCTCTTCAGCCCGGTGGTGAACGCCTCCAGGACCGGGGCGGCGGCGAAGGTACCGCCGGAGTAGGAGACGGGCACGGACTCGTCCGGGCCGAAGCCGAGCCGTTCCCGGGTGGCTTCGACGAGCAGGGCGAGTTCGCGGCCGGCCTCTGCGAGGATCGCCGCGGCGGTCTCGTCGCCCGCCGCGGCCGCCTCGGCCACCGAGCGGCTCAGTGCGGCGATCCGGCCCCGGTCGCCCTGCCACCGGTTGTGCACGACGTCGATCACGTCGAGGTCCGACTCCAGGCCGAGCCCGCTTCGGAACACCCCGGCCAGGGGGCCCTCGGGGAGCCGTCCGTCGCTCATCCGGGAGAAGGCGTTGAGGCCGCGGATCGCGATCCAGTACGCCGATCCCTCGTCGCCGAACGACTCGCTCCAGCCGCCGATGCGTACGCCCCGGCCCTGCCGCTCGCCGTAGGTCATCGAGCCGGTGCCGCTGATGACGTTGATGCCGTCGGCCGCGCCCAGCGAACCGGCCCAGCCGCAGACCATGTCGTTGTCGCACGCGTAGCGGTCGTGCCCGAGCACCGCCCGCGGTGTCGCGTCGAGGACGGGCAGGTCGCGGGCTGCCTCCCCGTAGCCGGGCAGGCCGAAGAAGGCGTAGTCGATGTCGGCCGGGGACAGTTCGGCCGCCGCGCAGACGGTGCCGACGCCTTCCCTCAGCACACGCTCGACCAGCTCGATGCCGTGGGAGAAGTAGTACGAGCTTGCCGCCTGGGCACGCGCGACCACTTGTCCGGACCGGTCGACCAGACAGAATGCGGTTTTCGTACCGCCGCCGTCGACACCCAGGAACATCGTCGTACCTCCGTCCGGCGCCCTCGATCCGCGCCGTTGCTGACTTCGATCAGTCGTTCAAGGAGTGCAGGGTCACGCCCTGCACCACGCGGTTGACCTCACCCGAGGGGAACGGGTTGTCGGGCCGCAGCCCCCGGGCCTGGGAGGCGCGCAGGGCGATGAGCTGGGCGTACACCACGGCGGGCAGTGCCAGGGCGGCGTCCTCGACGTCGCCGAGGCCCGGGAGCGGCCAGGCGTCGGCGCCCTCCGCCTGCGCGCCGGTCTCCGCGGAGACCGCGACGACACTGCCGCCCGGAAGGTTTCCGCGCAGCTCGGCGACGATGTCGTGGTCGTACTGGCGGGTGTACGGGTCGTTCGACACGTACACCACCGCGACCGAACGTTCGTTGAGCACCGCCTTGGGACCGTGCCGGAAACCCAGCGAGGACTCCGCGACGGCCATGAGCGTGCCGCCGGTGAGCTCCAGCACCTTCAGCGCCGACTCCTCGGCGAGGCCCTTCAGCGGGCCGCTGCCCAGGAAGACGACGCGCTCGGGTGCGCGGTCCACCAGGGCGCCGGCCGTGCGGTCGGCGGCGCCGTCCTCGATGATCGACTCCGCTGCCCGTGCCAGGCGTTCGGCGAGCCCGTCGCGGGCGCCCTTGCCCAGGGCGAGCAGTGCCGCGAGCGTCATGCAGGTGAAGCTCGACGTCATGGCGAAGCCGCGGTCGTTGGACGCGGCCGGCATCAGCAGCACGTGCGACCGCGGCCGCCGCGCGTGCTCGCGCGCCAGGCGGCCCTGCTCGTTGCAGGTGATCACGAGGTGGTGCACCTCGGAGAGGACCTGGTCGGCCAGGGCGGTGGCGGCGACGGACTCCGGGCTGTCACCCGACCGTGCGAAGGAGACCAGCAGCGTGGGCAGGTCCTCGGCGAGGCACCCGCGGGGGTCGGCGACGAGGTCCGTGGTGGCCACCGCGTCGACGCGCCGCCCCAAGTGCCGTGCCAGGGAGGACTGGAGCACCTGGCCGGCGAACGCGGAGGTCCCGGCGCCGGTGAGCACCACGCGCAGGTCGCCGCGTGCCACGAGCGGAACCAGGAACGCGTCCAGTGCTTCCCGGGAGGCTCCGACGATGCGGTCGACCTCCCGCCACAGGGCGGGCTGCTGGGCGATCTCGCGGACGGTGTGGACAGCGCTGTCGTCGACGGGCAGCGTGCCGGGGGGCGTGGTCACACGAACTCCCTCTCGTTCTGGTTCCGGTTCTGGTCGGCGGCGCGGTCGTAGTCGCGCAGGACGTCGCGGACGTGGTCCACGGCCAGTTCGCGCGGGCGGGCGGCGAGCTCGCCGCGGCGGACGCGGGCGTACTGGAGCGGAAGGTGCGCGCTGAGCAGGGGCAACGGGACGGCCGTGGCCGAAAGGTTGGCCAGCAGACGGGCCTGGGCTTCTTCGATCTCGGGGTCGGCCCAGTAGTAGCGCATCCGGTCGCTGTAGCTGTAGCGGCGTGCGAGGCGCCGCTCGGCGTCGCCGCCCGGGTAGTAGCCCTCCCACTGGGCGGGCTCGGCAAGCATCCGCCGCTCGACGACCTCGGGAAGCCGTGACCGCTCGCCGACCGGCACCAGCTCCTCCTCGATCGCGGCGAGGGCGAACAGCGCCTCGCGCAGGGCGAAGGTCAGACCGGGGCCCACCTTGAGGACCGCCCAGTGGTCCTCGACCAGCGCGGTGAGCGCCTCGGCGGTCTGGTAGTCGGTCGAGTGGGCCTCGTAGACCATGGTGGGCTCGTCGTCGAGGACCTTGCGCAGCTCCTCGGTCGACTCCCGCCGGTAGTCGACGACCCGCAGGTGGTCGAACTCCACGGCCGGCTGCACCACCAGGGCCATGACGCGGGGCCAGACCCCTTCGACGCCGTGCCGGGCGAACGCCTTCCGGTGCTGCTCCAGGGTCGCGCGCGCCGCCTCGGGCGTGGTGGGCACCAGGGGGCCGAGCGTCTCGTGCGCGCCGCCGGGCGTCGGCACCTCGGTACCGATCACATACCGGATCCGCTCCGCCCGGCCCGGGCCCACCGTGTCCTCGGCCACCCGGATCAGACGCGCGGCGCGTTCGGCGACCACGTCGTCGGTCAGCGGTGCGGGGTCACCGGCGCAGGCGAAGCTGCAGTCCAGGTGGATCTTGGTGAAGCCCGCCTCCGCGTAGGCCGCGACCAGTGCGTCGGCCTGCCCCATCGCCTCGTCGGGCGGCAGGGACTGCCACCGGTTCGGTCCGAGGTGGTCGCCGCCGAGGATGACGCGGTCCAGTGGCAGACCGTGTTCCGTCGCGATGCCGTACACGAGGTCACGGAAGTCCGCGGGCCGCAGGCCCGTGTAGCCGCCGTACTGGTCGACCTGGTTCGAGGTCGCCTCTACCAGTACCGGACCACCGGTCTCGCGTGCCTGCAGCACGGCCGCCTCGATGACCAGCGGATGGGCCGAGCACACGGAGGTGATGCCCTGTGGTCTTCCGGCCTTCTGACGCCGGACGATCTCGTCCAACGGGCTCTGCATCGCCAACCCCTTACTGAAGTGCAGTTTGAGCCCGTTTGCCGCGATGGCCCGAAGCTCATGCGGAACGTTACTGGTCTTATTTTCGGCCGTCAATAGTCTCTATTGGTCTGCTTCTGGTATCTCTTAGTGTCTGGGGAAACGGCGACGAGCCGGGCGTCGGCTGCTCCGACGCCCGGCTCGGGCAGGTTCAGGTCTGGTCAGGTCTGGTCGGTTCGGGTCCGGTCGGTTCAGGTCTGGTTGGTGATGGAGGCCCGGAACCGGTAGCGGTCCCCCCGGTAGACCTGGACGGTCAGTTCGATCGGGCGGGCGTCCTGGTTGGAGGTCAGCTGGGTCGCGACCAGCATCGGCATGGTCGCCCCGATCTCGAGCAGCTCCATCTCCCGTGCCGTCGGGTGGCGGGCTTCGACCGAGTAGTCGGCGACCCGGGGAAGCTGCGGCGGGTCGGCGGCGCGCAGGGTGGCGTACAGCGAGGCGGTGCTGAAGTCGGTGCCGGTCAGGGCCGGGCAGGCCGACAGCGGCAGCCGGTTGTGCTCCAGCACGACCAGCAGGCCGTCCAGGAAGCGCAGCCGGTGGAGGTCGAAGAGGTCGGCGCCCGGGGCGATCCGGAGCTGCTCGGCCTCCGCCACGGTGGCCGGGCGGACGGTGGCGGAGAGCACCTTGCTGGCCGTCGTCAGGCCGTTGGCCTCGGCGTAGTCGGCGAATCCCTGGACCTGGGGGGCGGTCGAGGCCGGCGCCGTCACCGCTTCGGGGAACAGGCCCGGTTCGGCGACGAACCACCCGCGCGAGGACGACGGCCGCACGACGCCTCGCGCCTCCAGCTGGGCGAGGGCGGCCCGCAGGGTCACGCGCGAGACGGCGTACCGAGTGACCAGGGCGCGCTCGGAGGGCAGCCGGTCACCGGGGCGGGCGGCGGCGGCACGCAGGTCGTCGAGGAGCCGCGCGGCCGTGCGCTCGTACAGCGGGAGGGCGTCGTCGGCGAAGAGGCCCCTGGGCATCGGCGTACTCGCTTCGGTCATACCAGAAGCGTACCGGTTCGACCGGCCGCGGAGGCACCCGGATCCCTCGTCCCCTTACCAGGCACGGGCGAACTCCTGGGCCGTGGCGGACCTTTGGACCATTGACATGCCAATCAAATACCACTTACGTTCTCGATGCAGGCCACCCGGAGCCCGATGGCGCCGCCCTCGCCCTCACGGGTGTCCCGACTCCGTTCGAGGAGCCGGTTACAGACCAGAGCCTGCTCCGAGAGAGAGGCCGACATGACGGATGTGAACCGGCGCAGCGTACTGAAGGTGGCGCTGGGAGGTGCCGGCCTGGCCGCCCTCCCCTCCGTGGCTCTGGGCGCCACACCCGCGGCCGCCGCACCGCACCGCGGCCCCGACCTCGTCGGGGTCGGCGACACCTCCATCACCCTGGAGTTCGACGACCGGCTGCGCAGCCGGGTGGCGTTGCGGGGCGTCGACGTCACCGGCTTCGACGCCGGTGAGGCCCTGCTGGTGGACGGCGGGGCGATCGACGCGTTCACGTACGGCGGGCACGAAACCCGCAGGACCCGGCATTCCCGGCACGGCGCAGGCGTGCGGGTGGCCGTCTGGGGCAAGTCCGTGACCGGAGTCCGCAAGACGGTGGAGCTGACTTCCTTCCAGCGCCTGACCGGGATGATCGTGATGAAGGTGACCTACACCAACGGGACCGGTACCCCGCTGGCGGTCACCGGATGGCGCAGCGGGGCCCACGAACTCCTGGAGGTTCCCGGCGGCTTCCACACCTTCTCGGGAACCACGTACGAGGACCGTCGCGACTGGGTGCGGCCGATGACGGACGGGTTCGTCCAGGAGAACTCGCTGGGGATGGACGCCTCCGACTACGGCGGCGGCACCCCGATGGCGACCGTGTGGCGGCCGGGGGCCGGTCTTTCCGTCGGGCACGTCGAACCCGTGCCCAGGATGCTGCGCCTGCCGGTTCGCAGGACGGCCGGCGGAGCGAGCCTCGCCGTCGAGGGCGACGCCCCCGTGACCCTGAAGCCGGGGCGGCGGCTGACCACCGACACCACGTTCCTGACCGCCCTGCCGGGTGACCACTTCGCACCGCTCCAGCGCTATCGCGACTACATGAGTGACATCGGCCAGCGTGCGCCCAGGACGCCCGGGCCGGCCCTGGAACCCATGTGGTGTGCCTGGGGCTACGAGCGGGACTTCACCGTCGAGCAGGTCGTCGCGACGCTCCCCAAGGTGCGTGAGGTCGGCCTCAAGTGGGCGGTGCTCGACGACGGCTGGCAGACCAACGAGGGCGACTGGGAGCTGGACCCGCGGAAGTTCCCGCGGGGCGCGAGGGACATGCGGGCCTTCACCCGGCAGATCCGGGACGCCGGTCTGCGGCCGCGCCTGTGGTGGGCTCCGCTGGCGGCGGACCCGGAGAGCAGCCTTTACCGGGACCACTCCGACATGCTCCTGCTGGACCGTGAGGGCAACAAGCAGCGGGTGAGCTGGTGGGACGCCTGGACCCTGTGCCCCGCGTACCGGCCGACGGTGGACTACTTCGTGGGGCAGGTGAAGCGGTTCATCGGCGACTGGGGATACGAAGGGCTCAAGATCGACGGCCAGCATCTCAACGCCGTCACGCCCTGCTACAACCCGGCGCACGGGCATGCCCGCCCCGAGGAATCGACCGAGGGTCTCGCGTCGTTCTGGAAGGCGGTGTACGAGGCCGCTCACGAGGCGGACAGGGACGCCGTCGTCGAGCTCTGCCCCTGCGGCACCGCCTTCGCCTTCCACAACCTCCCCTACGTCGACCAGTACCCGAGTTCGGACCCGCTCTCGTCGTACCAGGTCCGTACGAAGGGCAAGACGATGAAGGCGCTGATGGGCCGGGGCAGCAGCTACTCCGGCGACCACGTCGAACTGAGCGACGGCGGCGACGACTTCGCCTCCAGCTACGGTGTGGGGGCCGTCCTGTCGACGAAGTTCACCTACCCCGCGGGCCCGGACGACGGGATCGTGCTCACGCCGGAGAGGGAAGCCCTCTGGCGCCGGTGGGTGAACCTGTACGAGGAGAACATGCTGTCCACGGGCGAGTACCGGGGCGAGCTGTACGACATCGGTTTCGACAAGCCCGAGGCGCATGTGGTGGCCAAGGGCGCGACCATGCACTACGCCTTCTACGCCGGGCGGTGGGACGGGACGGTCGAGCTGCGTGGCCTGGGCCGCGGCAGGTACCGCCTGACCGACCCGTTCAACGGCACCTCTCTCGGAACCGTCGACGCTCGGCACAACACCGTGGAGCTGGCCTTCGAGCGGTTCCAGCTCATCGTGGCCGAGCACATCGGCTGATCAGGGCCGGCGCGCGCCGGCCTGGGCACTCACGTGGTGGAGACCGGCAGCACGTCCGGCGAGAGCGCCGCCGCCCGCGCCGTCGCGCTCGTCATCCGCCTGCGGTGGTGGCGGCGGCACAGCACCTCGTACCCGATCTCGTCGGGGGACTGGGCTACGTCCCCGACGACCACCTGGGCACCCTCGACGACCATGACGCCGCCCACGGTGCGGGCGTTGTGCGTGGCGCGGGCTCCACACCAGCACAGGGCCTCGACCTGGAGCACCTCGACGCGGTCGGCGAGTTCCACCAGCCGCTGGGAGCCCGGGAAGAGCTTGGAGCGGAAGTCGGTGGTGATGCCGAAGGCGTACACGTCGACGTCGAGGTCGTCGACCACGCGCGCGAGCTGGTCGATCTGGTCCGGCGCGAGGAACTGCGCCTCGTCCGCGATCACGTAGTCCACCCGGCCGCCCTGCGAGAGGTGGTCGACGACGTGGGCGTACAGGTCCTGGCCGTCCCCGACCTCGACCGCGTCGGTGACGAGGCCGAGGCGGGAGGAGAGCTTGCCCTCGCCCGCACGGTCGTCGCGGGTGAAGATCATGCCGGCCAGTCCGCGCGCCGAGCGGTTGTGCTCGATCTGGAGAGCCAGTGTCGACTTCCCGCAGTCCATCGTTCCGGAGAAGAACACCAGCTCGGGCATGAGGGGTTGGGCACCTTTCGGCAGCGGGATCGGTGGAACGCAGAGGGTCAGGAGCGTACTTCGAGCAGCGGGACGAGCTGCTCGGCAGGGGTCATCGAACCGTGGTTGCCGACCATCGCCGACTCCTTGGGCTCGCGCTCGGAGGCGATGACCAGGACGTCGTCGCGCGCCGCGGCGACCACGTCGCCGATGCGGTCGTACACCCGGTCGTCGATGCGGGGGCCGAACCAGCCCGCGGCGATCGCCTCGTCCCGGGACGCCACCCAGAACTGCTCGCCGAGCACCTCGCGCCAGCAGAACAGCACGTCGTTGTGGGCGCCGGGGACGGCGTAGACGTGGCGGGCGCGGCCCTCGCCGCCGAGGAGGGCGACGCCCGCCTTCAGCTCCCAGTCCTCGTCGAAGTCGATGCGGTGCTCCTCGTCGAAGGGCACGTCGACCATGCCGTGGTCGGCGGTGACGTACAGGGCGCTGCGCGGCGGCAGCCGCTCGGCGAGGCGCTGGACGAGCCGGTCGACGTGGCCGAGCTGCCCGCGCCAGGTGTCGGAGTCGACGCCGAAGCGGTGCCCGGCGCCGTCGACCTCGGCGTAGTACGTGTAGACGAGGGCGCGGTCGGCGCGGGCCAGCTGCTCGGCGGCGCAGTCCATCCGGTCCTCGCCGGACAGGCGTCCGTGGAACTCGCCGCCGCTGAGCGCGACCTTGGTCAGCGGGGTGTTGGCGAAGGTGGGCGAGGAGACCTGGGCGGCGTGCACCCCCGCCTCGTGGGCGAGGCCGAAGACGGTGGGGTAGGGCTGCCAGGGGCCGGGCGCGGTCCACGGCTGCCACCGGAGCTGGTTCATCAGGGCGCCCGTGCCGGGATCGCGCACCGTGTATCCGGGCAGGCCGTGGGCGCCCGGCGGGAGGCCGGTGCCGACGGAGGCGAGGGAGGTCGCCGTGGTCGCCGGGTAGCCGGCGGTGATCGGGCGTCCGGTGCCGCCGCGCGAGCTGCCCAGGAGGGAACTCAGGAAGGGGGCGTCCTCGGGGTGCGCGCGCAGCTGCTCCCAGCCGAGGCCGTCGATCAGGAAGACGCAGTTGCGGTCGGCGGGGGTCAGTTCGGTGATCCCCGCGGTCATGCCCGGGACACCGAGGCCGGCGGCCAGGGTGGGCAGCAGGTCGGCGAGGGAGCCCCGGCCGTACTCGGGTACGGGGGCGGAGTCGACGGGGAGCGGTTCTGGGTGGGTGTCCCAGGCGGTGTGCTGCACCATCAGCGGGCGGAGTCCGCGGTCGCCTCGGAGAGGGCCTGGGCGAAGGTGAGCGCCTGGCGCACCGTCTCGGGGCCGTCCCCGGCCTCGCTGACGCGCAGGCTGAGGTCGTCGGCCGTCGAGCTGCCCGTGTAGCCGTGGTCGGCCTCGCAGTTGGGGTCGCCGCAGGCGGCGGGCTCCAGGTCGAGGCGGGAGACGGCGCCCCAGCCGATGGTCAGCACGATCTCGCGGGGCAGGGTGCCCGGCTTGTACTGCTCCGGGTTGGCGACGACGCGGCTGACGACGATGGACGAGATCCGGCCGAGCTTGACGGACTCCGTGGACGTCGTGGCGTACGGCGTCGGAGAGGTGTCGTCGGCGGCCTGCTCGTCGGTGTGGCTGACGATGAAGCGGTTGCCGGTGAGCACCAGCACGGTCACGTGCCGGCGCACCTCGTTCTGGTCGAACGTCGTCTCCTGGTGGACCAGGTACGACCGCACGGGCTCGCCGCCCACGGCGGCCTCCACCGCCTCGGCCACGAGGGCCGGGTAGTAGCCGCTGCGCTCGATCGCCGCTCGCAGCCCCTGGGTCGTCGTACTGGTCTTGGCCATGCCGTCCATCCTACGGGGACCCACTGACTGCGAGGCACGCTCCTGCGGTACCCGTCCGGGGCCGTACCCGGCGCGGGCACCGGGCCGGGTACGGGGCGTGGCGGGTCAGTAGGCCGGCAGGGTCCGCGGGCCGAGGTCGTCCCTGGCGGGAGGGGGCGCGAGGCGGACGGAGGCGCCGAGGACGCTCAGGCCGTGCGGGGCGACCACGACGGGCTCCAGGGTGACCGCGACGACCTCCGGGTGGTCGTCGACCAGCCGGGAGACCCGCAGCAGCAGCTCCTCCAGGGCGGCGGCGTCGACCGGGGCCGAGCCGCGCCAGCCGAAGAGGAGGGGGGCCGTGCGGACCGAGCGGATGAGCGAGGTGGCGTCCCGGTCGGTGACCGGAATCAGCCGGTGCGCCATGTCGCCGAGCAGCTGGGTGGCGGCGCCGGCGAGGCCGAAGGAGAGCACCGCGCCGGCCGCCGGGTCGATGACCGCCCGTACGACGGTGTCGACGCCGCGCGGAGCCATGCCCTGGACCACCGGGCGCAGCTCCGCGGGCTTTCCGAACAGCTCGGTCAATTCGGCGTAGGCCCGCCGCAGTTGCTGCTCGTCCGCGAGGTCGAGGCGTACGCCGCCCAGGTCGGCGCGGTGGCGCAGGTGCGGGGCGGTGGCCTTGAGGGCCACCGGGTAGCCGATGGTCCGCGCGGCGGCCGCGGCGTCGTCGGGAGTGGCGGCGGGCAGGGCGCGGTGCACGTGGACCCCGTACCGGCCGAGCAGGTCGCAGGTCTCCCGGCTGCCGAGGGTGAGCCCCTGCCCGCGCGCGAGGTGCCCCGCTATCTGCTGGGCGGCGCCCTTCTCGTCGATGTCCTCGTACTCCGGCACCTTGCCGGGGTCGGCGGCGTCGCGCCGCCACTGGGCGTAGGCGACCGCCTCGCCGAGGGCGCGGACGGCACGCTCGGCGGCGGGGTAGGCGGGGATGAGGTGGGCTCCCTCCGGGGGCAGGACGGCCGTGGGCGACTGGGCCGGGGCGGCGGACGGACCGGACGGGCGGGACGAGGCCCGATCGGCGGGGCCGGGAGCAGCATGGGGTGCGCCGCCCGGGGTCGTCCGGGAGGCCGGGCCGCCCGGGGTGGCCTGTGGCACGGCACCGGGGTCGGGCGGGAAGGCCGCGCCCGGAGCCGCGTCGGCGCCGGTGGCCGAAGCCGCCTGGGAAGTGGTGCCCGGCGTGGCCCGGGAGGCCGGGCCACCCTGCCGCACAGCACCCGGATCGACCGGGAAGGCCGCGCCCGGAGCCGCGTCGGCGCCGGTGACCGAAGCCGCCTGGGAAGTGGTGCCCGGCGTGGCCCGGGAGGCCGGGCCACCCTGCCGCACAGCACCCGGATCGACCGGGAAGGCCGCGCCCGGAGCCGCTTCGGAGCCGGTGGCCGGAGCCGGCTGGGAAGTGGTGCCCGGGGTGGCCTGGGAGGCGGTGCCCTGAGCCGGCTGCGGGGCCGTGCTCGCCGCCGCGGACAGGGCCTCCGCCAGGCCGCCCAGCTCCACGTGGACCACGAGGACGGGCTTGGTGGGGACCGCGGCCGCCGCGGAGCGCAGGGCCTCCGCGAGCGCGGCGTCCCCGGCCGCCCCCTCCCCCAGCGTCGGGATGGCGGTCACCACGACCGCGTCGCACGTGTCGTCGGCCAGGGCCCTGGCCAGGGCCGCGTGGAAGTCGTCGGCCGAGGCGGCGGTCGTCAGGTCCAGCGGCGGCTGCGGGCGCAGGCCCTCGGAGAGGCACGCGTCGTAGGTGAGCAGTCCCAGGGACTCCGAGTTGCCCAGGATGGCCACCCTCGGTCCGGCGGGCAGCGGCTGGCGGGCGAGGAGCAGCCCCGCGTCGACCAGGTCGGTGATGGTGTCGACCCGGATCACGCCGGCCTGCCGCAGCAGCGCGGAGACCGTCGCGTGGGGCAGCCGCGTCGCCCGTACGGCGTGCCCCTGGGGTGCCACGCCGCCGTGCCGGGCGCCCTGCACCACGACCAGGGGCTTGGCGGCCGCCGTGCGCCGGGCCAGGCGGGTGAACTTGCGGGGGTTGCCGATGGACTCCAGGTACATCAGCGCGACGTCGGTGTCCGGGTCGTCGTACCAGTACTGGAGGACGTCGTTGCCGGAGACGTCGGCGCGGTTGCCGGAGGAGACGAAGGTGGACACGCCGGTGACGCCGGTGACCCCGCCGCCGCGCCGGTGCAGCCGGGAGAGCAGGGCGATGCCGATGGCGCCGGACTGCGCGAACAGGCCGATCCGTCCCGCGCGCGGCATCTCGGGGGCGAGGGAGGCGTTGAGCCGCACGTCCGGGGAGGTGTTGATGATCCCGAAGGCGTTGGGCCCGATGATGCGCATGCCGTACGTGCGCGCGTGCCTCACGAGGGCGCGCTGGCGTTCACGTCCCTCGGGGCCGCTGTCGGCGTATCCGGCGGAGACCACCACCAGTCCCTGCACCCCGTGTTCGCCGCACGCGGTGACGACGTCCGGGACGTGTTCGGCGGGCACGGTGACGACGGCGAGGTCGACGGGCCCGTCGATGTCGCGCACGGAACGGCACGCCACCACCCCGTCGAGCTCCTTCATGTCCTCGGGGAAGGCCCTGTTCACGGCGTACAGGAGCCCCGTGTAGCCGGCGTCCCGGATGTTGCCGAGGATGCTGCGGCCGACGCCGCCCGGGGTGCGGCCGGCGCCGACGACCGCGACCGAGCCGGGCTGCAGCAGCCGCTGGACGGAACGGGCCTCCGCGCGGTGCTCGCGCGCGTACTGCACGGCCAGCGAGCGGTCGGTGGGTTCGAGACCGAACTCCAGGCGGACCACCCCGTCCTCGAAGCTCCGCTTCTGGGTGTACCCGGCGTCCATGAAGACTTTGATCATCTTGTTGTTGGCGGGCAGCACCTCGGCGGCGAAGCGGCGGATGCCCCGCTCGCGGGCCACGGCGGCGATGTGCTCCAGGAGGGCGGAGGCGACGCCGCGCCCCTGGTGGGCGTCCTGGACGAGGAAGGCGACCTCGGCCTCGTCGGCCGGTGCGGTGGCGGGCGTTCCGCCGGCCCCGATCCGGTCGTAGCGTACGGTGGCGATGAACTCGCCGCCGATGGTGGCCGCGAGTCCCACCCGGTCCACAAAGTCGTGGTGCGTGAAGCGGTGGACGTCCTTGGCGGACAGGCGAGGGTACGGCGCGAAGAAGCGGTAGTACTTCGACTCGTCGGAAACCTGCTCGTAGAAGCTGACCAGGCGCTCGGCGTCGTCAACGGTGATGGGGCGGACGCGTGCGGTGCCGCCGTCGCGCAGCACCACGTCGGCTTCCCAGTGGGCGGGGTACTCGTGCCGGTCCGACGAGGTCTGCATGGGCCCCAGAGTACGGCTCGCGTACGACAACGGCGCGGGGCAGTCTGTGGGGGACGGAGGTCCGGACCGAGGCCGCGGTCCGGGACCTTTACGGGGCGGCCCACGGGGTCGTCCCGGCTTGCTTCACGATGTGGGAAACTGGTCTAGACAAGACTGGTCTAGACAACTTCAACGCCTCTGAACACCTGAAGGGCAGCATCACATGGCTGAGCGCCGCGTCAACGTCGGCTGGGCCGAGGGT
This sequence comes from Streptomyces sp. NPDC059906, assembly GCF_042730645.1. Taxonomy (NCBI): domain Bacteria; kingdom Bacillati; phylum Actinomycetota; class Actinomycetes; order Kitasatosporales; family Streptomycetaceae; genus Streptomyces; species Streptomyces sp. NPDC059906. The sequence goes on along the minus strand of NZ_JBHWKU010000044.1, from coordinate 24,167 downwards.
CTCCACGCCCGCCCCGCCTCCATCTTCGTCCGAGCCGCCACGGCCACAGGCGTCCCGGTGACGATCGCCAAGGCCGACGGGTCCCCCGTCAACGCGGCCTCCATGCTGGCCGTCCTCGGCCTCGGCGCCCAGGGGGGCGAGGAGATCGTCCTCGCGTCCGACGCCGAGGGCGCGGAGGCGGCCCTGGACCGGCTGGCGAAGCTGGTCGCCGAGGGGCTCGAGGAGCTTCCCGAGACCGTCTGACGGACGGGACAGCAGCACCGAAAGGCCCGCCGGGACCACCGGACGGGCCTTTCACCTTTTTCCCTTCCGCTTCCGCTTCCGCTTCCGCTTCCACTGACGCTTCCACTGCTGCGCATTCGGGACGGCGGAAATAGCCGCCGGAATTCCCCCGCTTTTGTATACGGAACCTGTGTTACCGGAGCGGGCTCGCGGTGTTTACGGAATGTTGCGTATTCCTCACACGCTCCGTCGCCGACGCCGCCGAGGCGAATCGGAGCCGGTGCCCGGACGCCGACCGCTCGATGTGCCGGGTCATGAGCGCCCGCGCGCGTTCGCCGTCGCCCCGGGCCACGGCGTCGGTGATCGCGGCGTGCTCCGCCCAGTGCTCCGCCGGTCCGACCGGCGCCTCCACGACGTACATCCAGGCGATCTTGTGGCGGAGCTGGGTCAGCAGCGCGGTCAGGGAGGGGCTGTCCGCCGCCCGGGCGAGGGTCTCGTGGAACCAGCCGCCCAGGGAGCGCAGCTCGTCCACGGTGCCCCGCCCGGCCCGCTCCTGCCCCAGCCTGACCAGGCCGCGCAGCACCTTGAGGTGGGCGTCGGTGCGCCGCCGCGCGGCCCGGGCGGCACCGAGCGGCTCGAGGAGCGTGCGGGTCTCCAGCAGGTCGGCGGCCTCCCGCGCGGTCGGTTCCGCGACGCACGCGCCCGCGTGCCGCCGGGTCACCACGAAGCCCTCCGCCTCCAGCGTGCGCAGGGCCTCGCGGACGGGGACGCGGGAGACGCCGTAGCGGCGGGCGAGGATTTCCTCGGTGAGCCGGCTCCCGCGTCCGTGGACGCCGGCCACGATGTCGTCCCGGATCGCCGTGCACACCGAATGCGCCGGAATACGCATGACCGACCTCCGCCTTGATCCCCTGAAACGCCGACGATGGACGCGCTTTCAGCGACTCTAGGCCAAGCAAGCCGGTATGGAATACAAAAAGCCCCGAGTTCGAAGCCGGGGCTTTTTCGTCAGACGTTCACTCCGTGGGAGCGGAGATAGGCGACGGGGTCCATGTCCGAGCCGTACTCGGGGCTCGTACGGGCCTCGAAGTGCAGGTGCGGTCCGGTGACGTTGCCGGTGGCACCAGAGACGCCGATCTGCTGGCCGGGCTCGACCGACTGGCCGACCGAGACGCCGATGGAGGACAGGTGCCCGTACTGCGTGTACGTACCGTCGTGCATCCTGATCACGACCTGGTTGCCGTACGCGCCGCCCCAGCCGGCCTCGACGACGGTGCCGACGCCCACGGAGTGCACGGACGTGCCGCTGGAGGCGTGGAAGTCGATGCCGGTGTGGCTGCCCGAGGACCACAGGGAGCTGCCGGCCTGGTAGGCGGTGGAGACGTACGAGGCGGTGATCGGCGCGACGAAGGTGTTGAGGCGCTTGCGCTCCGCCTCCCGCGCGGCGCGCTCCTTGGCCTCGCGCGCCTCCTTGGCCGCCTCGGCCGCCCGCTCGCGGGCCGCCTCCCGGGCCGCCTCGCGGGCGGCGGCGTCCGCGGCCGCCTGCTTCTGGGCGAGGGCCTGGGCGTCGATCTCGTCGGCTATGGAGTCGCCGATGGTGACGACCGGGGTGAGCCCGGTCTGTTCCACCTCGGGCTCGGCGGCGAGCGCCGGAGCCGCGAGGGTGCCGACCACGCCTGTGGTGGCGAGGGCCGCGACCCCCGCCGCGCGGACGGTGGTGCGGTGCATCCGGCCGGTACGGCGGTGCTTCCCGGTGGCGCGCGTGAACGCCATGTAGAGGCTTGTCCTTTCCTTCCCTCTCGCCTACCGGGTTAGCTGACGGGTTCGGAGGTGGAAGGTCTCCTACGGACCCCCTCGCGGTGCGCGCGGGCGTCCGATTCACCCCAGGGACTGCGATGGGTCCCCGGCTCCCCTGGCTCGCGCCGTACGGGGACTCGGCGATGGCTGTCCGGTGCCGCGGATGCGGCGCACTGCCTGACGAACAGCCCGGACGACGCTAAACGCGGCTGCGTTCAATCCTCAAACGCAACAGGCTTTTTGTAGCGCACGCCACAGGGCAGACGGGCAACCACTCCCCCAATCCGGACAAACGGCGGCCCTGGTGACACACCGGTCACCAGGGCCGCCGCGCACGCGTGCCGCTACTCGGCCGCCACCACGGTGACTTCGCCGATACCGAGGGCCTCGACGGGCTCCTTGATCTGGGCCGCGTCGCCGACGAGGACCGTCACGAGACGGTCCACCGGGAAGGCGTTCACGACCGCCGCGGTGGCCTCCACGGTGCCCGTGGCGGCCAGTTGGCGGTAGAGCGTGGCCTGGAAGTCGTCGGGCAGGTGCTGCTCGACCTGGTCGGCCAGCGTGCTCGCCACGGCCGCCGCCGTCTCGTACTTCAGCGGCGCCACGCCCACCAGGTTCTGCACGGCCACGTCGCGCTCGGCGTCGGTGAGCCCCTCCGCGGCCAGCTTGCGCAGCACCGTCCACAGGTCCTCCAGGGCGGGACCGGTGTTGGGCGTGTCGACGGATCCGCTGATGGCGAGCATCGCGGCGCCCGTGCCGTCCGGGGCGGAGCGCAGGACCTGGCCGAACGCCCGCACACCGTAGGTGTAGCCCTTCTCCTCGCGCAGGACGCGGTCCAGGCGCGAGGTGAGGGTGCCGCCCAGGCAGTAGGTGCCGAGCACCTGCGCGGGCCACACGCGGTCGTGCCGGTCGGCGCCGGTACGGCCGATCAGCAGCTGCGTCTGGACGGCGCCGGGACGGTCCACGATGACGACCCGGCCCCGGTCGTCGGCGGTCACCGGGGGAACGGGGCGCGGCTCGGCGGCCGAGCCGGTCCACGCGCCCAGGGTGTCGCCGAGCAGCGCGTCCAGGTCGACGCCGGTGAGGTCGCCGACGACCACCGCGGTGGCCGTGGCGGGGCGGACGTGCCGCTCGTAGAAGGCGCGTACGGCCGCCGAGTCGATGGCCTCGACCGTTTCCTCGGTGCCCTGGCGCGGGCGCGACATGCGCGCGTCGGCCGGGAACAGCTCCTTGGAGAGTTCCTTGGCGGCACGCCGGGAGGGGTTGGCCAGCTCGTGCGGGATCTCGTCGAGCCGGTTGCGCACCAGTCGTTCGACCTCGCCGTCCGCGAAGGCGGGCGCCCTGAGGGCGTCGGCGAGCAGGCCGAGTGCCTTGCCGAGGCGCGAGGCGGGCACCTCCAGGCTCAGCCGGACGCCGGGGTGGTCGGCGTGCGCGTCCAGGGTGGCGCCGCAGCGCTCCAGCTCCGCGGCGAAGTCCTCGGCGGAGTGCTTGTCGGTGCCCTCGGAGAAGGCGCGCGCCATGATGGTGGCGACACCGTCGAGGCCGGCCGGCTCGGCGTCCAGGGGGGCGTCGAGGAGCACCTCGACGGCGACGACCTGCTGGCCGGGCCGGTGGCAGCGCAGCACGGTCAGGCCGTTGCCGAGGCTGCCGCGCTCGGGGGCGGGGAACGCCCAGGGCTTGGGCTCGCCGGCCTGCGGCTGGGCGTGGAATTCCATGGTGGCGAGCTCGGTCACTTGGCCGCCTCCTCGTTCTCGTCGGTGGCGTCGGTGGCGTCGGTCTCGTCGGCGGGGGCGGTGGGCTCGTAGACGAGCACCGCGCGGTTGTCGGGGCGCAGGCGGGCCTTGGCGACCTCCTGGACCTCCTCCGCGGTCACCTCAAGGACCCGCTGCACGGCGGTGAGGGCGAGCTGCGGGTCGCCGAACAGGACGGCGTACCGGCACAGTTCGTCGGCGCGGCCGGCGACCGTGCCCAGGCGGTCCAGCCACTCGCGCTCGAGCTGGGCCTGGGCGCGCTCCATCTCCTCGGCCGTGGGGCCCTCCTCGGCGAACCGGGCCAGCTCCTCGTCGATGGCGGTCTCGATGACCGGCACCTCCACGTCGCCGGACGTCTTCACGTCCAGCCAGCCCAGGGAGGGCGCACCGGCGAGCCGCAGCAGGCCGAACCCGGCGGCGACGGCCGTGCGGTCGCGGCGGACGAGCCGGTTGTACAGGCGGGACGACTCACCGCCGCCCAGGACGGTCAGGGCCAGGTCGGCCGCGTCGCACGCGCGCGTGCCGTCCTCCGGCAGGCGGTAGGCAGCCATCAGGGCGCGGGCCGGGACCTCCTCCTCGACGATCTCGCGCAGCTGCCCGCCCATGACGTCGGGCAGCGAACCGTCCCGGGGCGGCTGCTTTCCGTCGTGCGAGGCGATGGAGCCGAAGTACTTCTCGACCCAGGCGAGCGTCTGCTCGGAGTCGATGTCGCCGACGACCGACAGCACCGCGTTGTTCGGCGCGTAGTAGGTGCGGAAGAACGCGCGCGCGTCCTCCAGCGTGGCCGCGTCCAGGTCGGCCATCGAGCCGATCGGCGTGTGGTGGTAGGGGTGGCCCTCCGGGTAGGCGAGGGCGGTCAGCTTCTCGAAGGCGGTGCCGTAGGGGACGTTGTCGTAGCGCTGGCGGCGTTCGTTCTTGACGACGTCCCGCTGGTTCTCCATCGACTCCTCGTCCAGGGCGGCGAGCAGGGAGCCCATGCGGTCGGCCTCCAGCCAGAGGGAGAGCTCCAGCTGGTGGGCGGGCATGGTCTCGAAGTAGTTGGTCCGCTCGAAGCTGGTGGTGCCGTTGAGCGAGCCGCCGGCGCCCTGCACCAGCTCGAAGTGGCCGTTGCCCTTGACCTGGGCGGAGCCCTGGAACATGAGGTGCTCGAAAAGGTGAGCCAGGCCGGTGCGCCCCTTGACCTCGTGGCGCGAGCCGACGTCGTACCAGAGGCACACCGCCGCGACCGGGGTCAGGTGGTCCTCGGAGAGCACCACGCGCAGGCCGTTGGCCAGGCGGTGCTCGGTCGCTGTCAGGCCGCCGGAGCCTGCCTGGGCTGTGGCCGTGTGACCCATGGGCATGTACGTCCCTTCGATCGCGAGATCCTGGTGGAGTCACTGGGTGAACCACCGGGTGGAATCCATGGGCGGAACTGCGGAATTCCGCCGGTCCTGCCACTGTATGCAAGCGTGCGGGCGGCCGGTGGAGTTCCCGGGCCTCGTACGCCGAGAGCGAGAACGCGGTTGACGGGCCGCCGGAGACGGCTGCGCGGACGGCACCCCGGGACGAGGGCGTACCCTGCGGGCAGCGCCGGGCCGGCAGCCCGTGACGGGTCCTGGTCGGTCGCTGTCAGTGCCGCAGTCCACAATGGACGGCGTCAGATCACCGTTCACGCTTCAGCAAGGAGCCGGCAGCGATGGCCCGCCGTAGTACGAAGACCCCGCCGCCCGACGACTCGTACGAGGAGAAGATCCTCGACATCGACGTCGTCGACGAGATGCAGGGCTCCTTCCTCGAGTACGCGTACTCGGTCATCTACTCCCGTGCGCTGCCGGACGCCCGCGACGGCCTCAAGCCGGTGCACCGGCGCATCGTCTACCAGATGAACGAGATGGGCCTGCGGCCCGAGCGCAGCTACGTGAAGTGCGCCCGCGTCGTCGGCGAGGTCATGGGCAAGCTGCATCCGCACGGCGACGCGTCGATCTACGACGCCCTGGTCCGCATGGCCCAGTCGTTCTCGATGCGCGTGCCCCTGGTGGACGGCCACGGCAACTTCGGCTCGCTGGGCAACGACGACCCGCCGGCCGCCATGCGGTACACCGAGTGCCGGATGGCCGAGGCCGCCGGCCTGATGACGGAGTCCATCGACGAGGACACCGTCGACTTCGCCCCGAACTACGACGGCCAGGAGCAGGAGCCGGTGGCCCTGCCCGCCGCCTTCCCGAACCTGCTGGTCAACGGCGCCTCGGGCATCGCGGTCGGCATGGCCACGAACATGCCGCCGCACAATCTGCGCGAGGTGATCGCGGCGGCCCGGCACCTGATCCGGAACCCGAACGCCGACCTGGACGCGCTGATGAAGCACGTGCCGGGCCCCGACCTGCCCACCGGCGGCCGCATCGTCGGCCTGCCCGGCATCCGGGACGCGTACGAGACGGGCCGCGGCACCTTCAAGATCCGGGCGACGGTGTCCGTGGAGACGGTGACGGCGCGCCGCAAGGGTCTCGTCGTCACCGAGCTGCCCTTCGCGGTCGGCCCGGAGAAGGTCATCTCGAAGATCAAGGACCTGGTCGGCGCGAAGAAGATCCAGGGCATCGCGGACGTCAAGGACCTCACCGACCGCGCCCACGGACTGCGCCTGGTCATCGAGATCAAGAACGGCTTCGTGCCGGAGGCGGTCCTGGAGCAGCTCTACAAGCTGACGGCCATGGAGGAGTCCTTCGGCATCAACAACGTCGCCCTGGTCGACGGCCAGCCCCTCACCCTGGGCCTCAAGGAGCTGCTGGAGGTCTATCTCGACCACCGCTTCACGGTCGTCAGACGCCGCAGCGAGTTCCGCCGCAGCAAGAAGCGCGACCGGCTGCACCTGGTGGAGGGCCTGCTCACCGCCCTGCTCGACATCGACGAGGTCATCCGCCTCATCCGCTCCAGCGAGAACTCCGCGCAGGCCAAGCAGCGCCTGATCGAGCGCTTCTCGCTGAGCGACGTCCAGACGCAGTACATCCTGGACACGCCGCTGCGCCGGCTCACCAAGTTCGACCGCATCGAGCTGGAGTCCGAGAAGGACCGGCTGAACGCGGAGATCGAGGAGCTGACCCGCATCCTCGACTCGGACGCGGAGCTGCGCAAGCTGGTCTCGGCCGAACTGGCGGCGGTGGCGAAGAAGTTCGGCACCGACCGGCGTACGACGCTGCTGGAGTCGGGCGGCGCCCCGGTCGCCGCCGTGCCGCTCCAGGTGGCGGACGACCCGTGCCGGGTGCTGCTGTCGTCGACGGGCCTGCTGGCCCGCACCGCGAACGACGAGCCTCTCGTCACGGAGGCCGGGGCCAAGCGCGTCAAGCACGACCTGATCGTCTCGGCGGTGCCGGCCACGGCGCGCGGCGAGGTGGGCGTGGTGACGTCCGGCGGGCGGCTGCTGCGGGTGAACGTGGTGGATCTGCCCCAGCTCCCGGAGGCCATGCCGACGCCGAACCTCGCGGGCGGCGCGCCGCTGGCCGAGTTCGTGTCCCTGGAGGACGACGAGGACGTCGTCTGCCTGACCACGCTGGACGAGTCCTCGCCGGGGCTGGCGCTCGGCACGGAGCAGGGCGTCGTCAAGCGGGTGGTGCCCGACTACCCGTCCAACAAGGACGAGTTGGAGGTCATCACCCTCAGGGACGGCGACCGCATCGTCGGCGGGGTCGAGTTGCGCACCGGTGACGAGGACCTGGTCTTCATCACGGACGACGCGCAGCTCCTGCGCTACCAGGCCTCGCAGGTCCGGCCGCAGGGCCGTCCGGCGGGTGGTGTGGCGGGCGTCAAGCTCACCGACGGCGCCAAGGTCATCTCCTTCACGGCGGTGGATCCGGCGGTGGACGCGGTGGTCTTCACGGTGGCCGGATCGCGCGGCACGCTGGACGACTCCGTGCAGACCACGGCCAAGCTGACGCCGTTCGACCAGTACCCGCGCAAGGGTCGCGCCACGGGCGGTGTGCGCTGCCAGCGGTTCCTGAAGGGCGAGGACTGCCTGGCCTTCGCCTGGGCGGGCGCCGTCCCGGCCCTCGCCGCGCAGAAGAACGGCACGCCGGCCCAGCTCCCGGACCCCGACCCGCGCCGCGACGGCTCGGGCGTGTCACTGCCCAGGACGGTGTCGGTGGTGGCGGGCCCGGTCTAGGGCATGTCCGGCGGCTCCTCGCCGTCGGCCACGTAACGCAGGACGCCCCACATGCCGTGTTCGTCGGCGGGTGGGGCGTCGGCGTCCCGGCGGCACGCGTCGAGTTCCTCACCCAGGGCCGCCGCGTCGATCCCGGAGCCGATGAGGACGAGCTGGGTACGGCCGGCCTCGGGGGTGCCGACCGCACCGGCGGCACCGACCGGCGTCCAGGGCTCCGGGTAGAAACGCAGGAAGCGTCCGACGGCGTGGACGGCGTACCGGTTCCGCGTGTCGTACGGGCCGAAGTCGACGTACCCCTTGATCCGGTACAGGCCCTCGGGACGGCTGTCGAGGAAGCGCATGAGCCGGCGCGGGTCGAGCGGGAGGCCGGAGACGAACGACAGGGTGTCGTAGGCGGCGTGCAGGTGATCGGGGTGTGCGCCGCCCTCGGAGTGGTCGTGCAGGTCGTCGAAGGACAGCTGCCCCACCCGCTCCTCGCTGGGCCGGCAGTCGTAGAGGAACTCGGGGTCGATACGGCCGTAGGTCGCCGGGACGACGGCGGCGCCGTCCACGAGCGAGTGCACCAGGCCGAGCACACGCTCGGCGTCGGGGGCCCGGTCGGTCTTGTTGACCACGACCAGGTCGGCGAGGGCCAGGTGCCGGTCGATCTCGGGGTGCTCGGCGCGGGTGCCGTCGAACTCGGCGGCGTCGACGACCTCGACGAGCCCGCCGTAGACGATCCCCGGTTGCTCGCTGGCAAGCAGCATGCGCACCAGTTCCTGCGGTTCGGCGAGGCCGCTGGCCTCGATGACGATGACGTCGATGCCGGCCCCGGGCCGGGCGAGCCGCGCCAGGTACCCGTCCAGTTCACTCGCGTCTACGGCACAGCACAGGCATCCGTTGCCCAGGGACACGGTGGAGTCGCCGAGGGCGCCCGCGACGGCCATCGCGTCGATCTCGATCGATCCGAAGTCGTTGACGACGGCGCCGATCCGGCTGCCTCCGCTGCGGTGGAGGAGGTGGTTGAGCAGGGTGGTCTTCCCGGAGCCGAGGAATCCGGCGAGCACGACGACCGGGATCTGCTGCGGAGTCGAGCGCTGCCCCACCGTGCGACCTCTTTCTCACCCGTGCGTGCGGAATTGCCTGCTCAGGATACGAGCCGCGGCAGTCGGCACGAAGTGAACGATTGTTAGCAGCGTGCGCGGGGCAGACGTTTTCCAAGGCGCCGGACCGTGCGACCCTCGCTTCCCTCCGTGCGCCTCCTCTCCGCCTCCCCGTCGATCAGCGCCGCTCGGCACCCTGGAGGCGGCAGCACCATCCATCGCTCGCCGGTCCCCGTCAGCCGACCCACACTCGACGACCGGCGGGCGGTCGCCTGATTCGGGGGTTGACATGGTCACACAGAAGAAGGTCACGGGGAGGTTCGGCTCCGCCGCGGCCGGGATGTTGCTGGCCACGGCCGGGATATCGCTGGCCGCGCGCCGGCGGCGGCGCGAGGCAGCACGTATGCACGAACGGCTGCTGGAGCTGGAGGAGCTGGCCATCCGGCGCCAGTCGCTGGCACATCAGCAGCGCATGCACTGGGAGTTGCTCACCAGGGCCATCGACGATCCGTCGCTCGCCGAAGTCATCGACACCTATGACAAGAGCATCCCGGCCGAGCGACGGCGCCAGTTCTTCTATGCGAACGCCTGGTACGTCAACCTCTACCACGTGCACCGTGCGGGTCTCCTGGACCAGGAAGGGCTGCACGGGCGCCTCAGGGAGTTCTTCCAGAGCCCGGTCTTCCGCGAGTACTGGGAGGCGACGAGCAACATGCGCGCCGCCTTGGACCAGGACTCCGACGAAGCCCGGCTGGGGCTGGTGGTCGACGCTCTGGCCAAGGACTTCGAGGACAGCGACACGGACGAATGGTGGGTGGTCGGGACGCCTCCCCACGACTGAGGGCGGTCTGCTCCGAACGGGGCCATCCCGTCAACCTCAAGGAGCAACAGGGGACTTCTGAGGCCCCGTCGGTCACACGGGCCACTCAGCACCCAGTAGCGTGGGGACTCATCAATCTGCCAGCAACCTTGCCCATAAGGACCGGTACCTTGAAGATCGTGCGCCGCATCGGTGTGCCTCCCAGCGCTCGTGGCAGTACCACGGGATCCACCTGCCCCGACCTGTTCGAACTGAGCGACGGCAACTTCGCCGTCATCGGCACCGAGGCAACCGAGGCGCTGGAGCGTGAGCTGCCCGCCGACGCCGCCAGGGCCGACTACGAACGCATCGTGGTCATCAGCCGGGAGACCCTCATCCGGGCCAAGGCGGACATCCCCGACGCCTGACGTCACCCGCGCCTTCGGCTGTACCCCCGCCGCCGACGGCGCACGGACCCCCACCACCGGCGAGCAACCCGGCACCCCGTCCTTGCTCGACACTCCCCCGACCAGGCCTGGCGCCCGAACGGCACCAGGCCGCTCGTGTTTCTCAGGCCACCGCCGGGACCCCGACGGGCGCCCCCGGCCCCACATACCGCGCCGCCGGACGGATGATCTTGGAGTCGGACGCCTGCTCCAGAATGTTCGCGCTCCAGCCCACCACCCGTGCCGCCGCGAAGGTGGGAGTGAACATCTCGCGGGGCAGGCCGCACAGTTCCATGACCACGCCCGCGTAGAACTCGACGTTGGTGTGCAGTTCGCGTCCCGGCTTCAGCTCCGCGAGGATCGCCTCGACCTGCCGTTCCACCTCGACGGCGAACTCCACGCGCGGTCCGCCGAAGCTCTGCGCCACCTCACGCAGCATCCGTGAGCGCGGGTCCTCCGTGCGATAGACCGCGTGACCGAAGCCCATGATGCGGTCACCGGCGAGCACCCGCTCGCGGATCCACGCGTCGATGCGGTCGGGCGTGCCGATCGCGTCCAGGGTGTCCAGCGCCCGGCTGGGCGCGCCGCCGTGCAGCGGGCCGGACAACGCCGACACCGCGCCGGCCAGGCAGGCCGCGACATCCGCACCCGTCGACGCGATGACCCGCGCGGTGAAGGTCGACGCGTTGAACCCGTGGTCAATGGTGGAGATCAGGTACTGCTCGATCGCCCGTGTGCGAGCCTCGTCCGGCTCCTGGCCAGTCAACATGTACAGGTAGTTCGCGGCGTACGAGAGGTCCTCGCGCGGCTCCACCGGCTCAAGTCCCCGTCCCAGCCGGTGCAGCGCGGTCAGCAGCGTCGGTACGGCCGCGGCGGCCACCAGGGTGTCCTGCCGGCGCTGGTCGACCGACAGGTCGTACACCGGACCGAAGCCCAGGGCCGCGCCCAGCAGGGACAGGCCGGTGCGCATGCCGGCGAGCGGACCTGAGCGTCCACCGGCCCCGGCGATGGCGGGCAGGGCGGCGCGCACCGCCTCGGGGAGCCGCCGCAGCGCCGCGGTCTCGGCGGCGAAGGCGGCCCCGGTACGCGCGTCGGGGAGTTCCCCGTGGACCAGGAGATGCCAGACGTCCTCGAAGCCGCGGCTCCGAGCGAGTTCGACGGCCGAGTACTGGCGGTAGTGGTAGAACCCCTCGAGTCCTCGCACGTCGCCGACCTCGGTGTCGGCCACCACGACACCGGCGAGCCCGCGCGGCACCTCGACGGGTGTTGCCGCGGCTGCGGTTTTGTTGACGGACATGATTACCTCCTTGAACTTGACTTAACTGTCCATACTTGACTGCGATTCTGTCAATATTGATTGGATCAATGCGTAGTATTGCAGCGACTCAACACGGACCGCCTCCGATCGATACGGTGACCTCATGCGCGATCACGAGCCCGACCACCCCGCAGACAGCGAGCGGCGCCTGACCACCAGGGAGGCGGCCGAACTGCTCGGGGTGAAGCCCGAGACCGTGTACGCGTACGTCAGCCGCGGCCAGCTCGGCAGCCGACGCGCACCCGGCTCCCGGGGCAGCACCTTCGACGCCGACGAGGTGCGGGCCCTCGCCCGGCGCAACCGGCGCGACGGCGGCACCAACCCGGCCTCGGCCGCCGGACAGGAGCTGACCGTGCGCACCCGCCTCACGCTCATCGAGAACGACCGGTTCTCCTACCGGGGCGTCGACGCGGTCGAACTCGCCGCGCGCCACACCTACGAGGAGGTGGCCGAGTGGCTCTGGACCGGGGAGCTGCGCCCCGGCACCGCGTTCTCGGCCCCCGAGTCCTCCGTCGCCGTCGCCCGCCGGGCCGTCGACGCCCTGCCCGAACACGCCGGACCCGCGGACCGGCTCCGTGTCGCGGCGATCGCCGCGGCGGTCACGGACCCGCTCCGCTTCGACCTGTCGGAGGAGGCGGTGCTGGGCACGGCGCGCGTCCTCATCCCCACCCTCGTCGCCGCGCTTCCCCCCGTACTGCGCGACGGACCCGACCGGGACCCGATCGCCCACCGCCTGTGGACCCGGCTCAGCGGGCGGGAGGCCGACGAGCCGACGCTGCGGGCGCTGGACACGGCGCTCGGACTCCTCGTCGACCACGATCTGGCGGCCTCCACGCTCGCCGTGCGCGTCGCCGCGTCGGCACGGGCACACGCCTACGCCGCCGTCTCCGCCGGGCTCGGCGTGATCGAGGGACCGCTGCACGGCGCCGCCGGGGGACTCGCGCACCGGATGCTGCTGGAGGTCCTCGATCTGGGCAGCGCGGCGCCGGTGGTCGCGGAGGAGTTGCGGGCCGGCCGGCGCATCCCGGGGCTCGGCCACCGGCTCTACCCCGGCGAGGACCCACGCGCGCGTGCCCTGTTCGCACTCCTGGAGGACATCCCCCGGGCGGCGCCCGCGCTCGCGGCGGCCCGGGACGTCCAGGCCACCGCCGCCCGCCACACCCCGCTGCACGCCAATGTCGACCTGGCGCTCGCCGTGCTCACCGCGTCCTCCGGCATGGCCTCCACCGCGGCCGAGACGATCTTCGCCGTGGCCCGGACGGCGGGCTGGATCGCGCATGCCCTGGAGGAGTACGGGGAGCGCCCGCTGCGGATGCGGCCGAGTGGGCTGTACTCGGGTCCGAGGCCCCCGCGACCACTGCCGGAGTAGCGCTCAGGCGCGGCTGGAAGTCGCCGCGGGCCAAGTCAGGTTAGGCTCACCTCTGTGAGTACGTGCTCAACCGTCGCCCGGGACCTCGACGAGCCCGTTTCGGGCACCGCACCCGTCGCGAGGACCTGGTTGCTGCTCGAACAGCCGGGCCCGTGGGGCGCCAAGGCGCTCACTTCGAGCCACCTGGACCCCGCGCTGGGGCGCGCCCTCGAAGCAGCGGCCAAGGGGACGGGTGTACGCGTCGCGCTCGTGCGGCGTCCCGGGCGCCACGCGGACCGGGGCACGAGCGCCGCACGCAGGGTGTACGCGGCCCACACCGTGCCGGGAAACGTGTGGCTGCACGGCACCACGGTCAAGGACCCCCGTCGGCTGCTTGGCCTCGATTTCGCGGCGCTCGGCCGGGGCGACCACCGCGCCTTCGACTCGGTGCTGGACGGCCGCCCCCATGTCGGCGATCCGCTCGCCCTCGTCTGCACCAACGGCAGGCGCGACCGGTGCTGCGCCCTCCTCGGCAGGCCCCTGGCGGCCGAACTCGCCGCCTCCGGAGCCCACGGCGTCTGGGAAGTCACCCACCTGGGCGGGCACCGCTTCTCGCCGACCGTGCTCGTGCTGCCCCACGGATACGTCTACGGCCGGGTCCAGGCCCACACCGTCAAGGAGATCCTGCACGGCGCGCGGGAGGACCGGATCGTCGTCGAGGGCTGCCGCGGGAACTCCGCGTGGGACCGCCCCGGCCAGGCGGCCGAGCTGGCCCTGCGCTCGGCCCTCGGCGAGGACACGGCCCAGGCACTGACCGTCGTACGGACGGACGGTGCCGCACCGCGCTGGGAGGTGACCCTGGCGCACCGCGACGGCCGGCACTGGCGGGTCACCGTCGTACAAGGGGCGTCCGTGCCGCCGCGACCGGAGAGCTGCGGGGCGTCGGTGCTGGGCTCGCCGGCGCGGATGGAGGTCACGGCGGTGCGCGCCCTGCCGGTGACGGCGGCGCTGGCGAGCTGACTTCCCCGGGCGATGCACGCCCCGCACGGGAGATACGTGCCACACCCCGCTACGGCATGCCACCGGCCCCACGTACCGTCATGGCCATGAGCTCCACTCCCCCCGTCCGCCGACTGCGCCTGGGCCTGCCGCGGCGGGTGTTCTCACAGGTGCTGTTGATGCAGCTGGCGATCGCCGCGGGCGTCGCGGTACTCGCGACCGGGCTGTTCCTGGCGCCGCTCGGCGACCAGCTGGACGACCAGGCGATGCGCCGGGCGCTGGCGATCGCGCAGACCACCGCGCAGCAGCCGCAGGTCGTGCGGGACCTGCGGACCACCCGGCCGACGGCGAACGGCCCGGTGCAGCGGGAGGCGGAGCGGGTCCGGGAGGCCACCAAGGCCGAGTACGTGGTCGTGATGGACCGGCAGGGCGTGCGCTGGTCGCACACGGACCCGGAGCGCATCGGCGAGGTCGTCTCGACCGACCCGGGGCAGGCCCTGGCCGGGCGCGAGGTCATGGAGATCGACGACGGCACCCTGGGCCGCTCCGCCCGCGGGAAGGTGCCCCTGCGCGACGGCGACGGCGAGATCGTCGGGGCGGTCTCGGTGGGCATCGCCTACGACAGCGTCCGGGCGCGGCTGATCCACGCCATTCCCGGCCTGTTCGCGTACGCCGGGGGCGCGCTGGCCGTCGGCGCCCTGGCCTCCTGGATCATCTCGCGCCGGGTGCAGCGGCAGACCCGGGACCTGGCCTTCTCCGACATCGCGGGGCTGCTGGCGGAGCGGGAGGCCATGCTGCACGGCATCCGGGAGGGCGTCGTCGCCCTCGACCGGGGCGGCCGGGTGCGCCTGCTCAACGACGAGGCGCAGCGCCTGCTCGGCATCGGCGCCGAGGCCGTCGGCCGCTCCCCCGACGAGGCGCTCGGTGCGGGACGCACGGCCGACGTGCTGGCCGGCCGGGTGACCGGCACCGACCTGCTGACCGTGCGCGGCCAGCGGGTCCTGGTCGCCAACCGGATGCCCACCGACGACGGCGGGGCCGTGGCCACGCTGCGCGACCGTACCGAGCTGGAGCAGCTCGGCCGGGAGCTGGACTCCACGCGCGGCCTGATCGACGCGCTGCGCGCCCAGGACCACGAGCACGCCAACCGCATGCACACCCTGCTTGGCCTGCTCGAACTGGAGATGTACGACGACGCCGTGGAGTTCGTCGGTGAGGTCGTCGGCGACCATCGGGTCACCGCGGAGCAGATCACCGAGCGGATCCACGACCCCCTGCTCGCCGCCCTGCTGGTCGGCAAGGCCACCGTGACGGCCGAGCGCGGAGTCGCCCTGTGGGTCTCGGACCGGACGCGGCTGCCGGACCGCCTGGTCGATCCGCGGGGGCTCGTCACGATCGTCGGCAACCTGGTCGACAACGCGCTCGACGCCGCCGCGGGGACAGCGCACGCGTGCGTGGAGGTCGAACTGCGGGCCGAGGGACGCGCCGCGACGCTCACGGTGCGCGACACGGGGCCCGGGATCGCGGCGGACCACCGTGAGCTGGTGTTCGCCGCGGGCTGGTCCACCAAGGAGCCGCCCGCCCACCGCGAGCGTGGCATCGGACTGCCGCTGGTGCGCCGCCTGGCCGAGCGGCAGGGCGGCAGCGCGACCGTCGGCGAGGCGTACGGCGGGGGCGCGGAGTTCGTCGTCGTCCTCCCGGAGGCGCTGACCGAGGCGGCCCCGGAACCCGCCCTCACCGCCCCTGCGACCACCGCTGCCGAGGAGGAGTCCCGATGATCGAGGTCCTGGTCGTGGACGACGACACGCGCGTCGCGCGCGTCAACGCCGCGTACGTCGAGAAGGTGCCGGGCTTCCACGTCGCCGGTGAGGCGCACAGTGCGCTGGAGGCGCTGGGCGCGGTGGAGCGGCTGCCCCGCCTGGACCTGATCCTGCTCGACCACTACCTGCCCGACCGGACCGGTCTGGAGGTCGTCCAGGAGATGCGGCGACGCGGACGCCAGACCGACGTGATCATGGTGACGGCCGCCCGGGACGTGTCGACCGTGCAGGCGGCGATGCGCCAGGGGGCGCTCCAGTACCTGGTGAAACCGTTCGCCTTCGCCGGTCTGCGCGCCAAACTGGAGGCGTACGCCGAACTGCGCCGCACCCTCGACGGGGGCGGTGAGGCCGAACAGGCCGAGGTCGACCGGATCTTCGGCGCCCTGTCGGCACCCTCCGAACCCGGGCTGCCCAAGGGCCACTCCCCCACCACCGCCGAACTGGTACGCCAGTGCCTGATGAAAGCCGACGGACCCCTCTCCGCCCAGGAGATCGCCGAGAGGACCGGCGTGAGCCGCCAGACCGCGCAGCGTTATCTGAAGCTCCTGGAACGCACCGGACGGGCCGTCCTGACCCTCAAGTACGGCGAGGCGGGCCGCCCCGAGCACCGTTACGCGTGGGCGACCCGCGTCTGAGACGACCGCCGGCCACCGGGAGCCGCCGTCGCCGTCCCTACACGGCCCCCGCCCCGGTCAGCGACCGCACCTCGGTCTCGGCGTGCCTGGCCTCGTCCGGGACCTCCGGAGAGGTCACCGTGCCCAGCCAGCCGGCGACGAAGCCGAGGGGGATGGAGACGAGGCCCGGGTTCTGCAGCGGGAAGTACTGGAAGTCCAGGTCCGGGAAGAGCGACTGCGGACTGCCGGAGACCACCGGGGACAGCAGCACGAGCACCACGGACGGCACCAGACCGCCGTAGACCGCCCAGACCGCGCCGCGCGTGGTGAAGCCGCGCCAGAACAGCGAGTAGAGCAGCACCGGCAGGTTGGCGGAGGCGGCCACGGCGAAGGCGAGGCCCACCAGGAAGGCGACGTTGAGGTCGCGGGCGAGCAGACCGAGCCCGATCGCGACGGCGCCGATGCCGACGGCGGCGACCCGCGCCACGGCGACCTCGCTGCGCGGCTTGGAGCGGCGACGCCGCAGGGACGCGTACAGGTCGTGGGCCACGGACGCCGAGGACGCCAGGGTGATGCCGGCCACCACCGCGAGGATGGTGGCGAACGCGACGGCGGCGACGACGGCGAACAGGACCGTCCCGCCGGTGGACTGCGCGCCGCCGCCCAGATCGAGGGCGAGCAGCGGCACCGCCGTGTTCCCGGCGGCGTTGGACGCACGCACGGCGTGCGGCCCGACCAGGGCGGCGGCACCGAATCCCAGCACGATCGTCATCAGGTAGAAGCCGCCGATGAGACCGATCGACCAGACCACGGACCGCCTCGCCGCCCGCGCGGTGGGCACGGTGTAGAAGCGGGACAGGATGTGCGGCAGCCCGGCGGTACCCAGGACCAGGGCGAGTCCCAGGCTGATGAAGTCGAAGCGCGAGACCCAGTCCCCGCCGTAGGCCAGGCCCGGCGCGAGGAACGCCTCACCGTGGCCACTGCGCTCGGCCGCCGTGCGCAGCAGCCGGTCGACGTCGCCGTGGAAGCGCACCAGGACGAGCGTGGTCAGCGCCACGGTGCCGCCGAGCAGCAGGACCGCCTTCACGATCTGGATCCAGGTGGTGGCGCGCATCCCGCCCAGCGACACGTAGATCACCATGAGGGCACCGACGCCGATGACGGTCCACGTCCGCGCCGCCTCGCCCGTCCCGCCCAGCAGCAGCGCGACCAGGCTGCCCGCGCCCACCATCTGTGCCACCAGGTACAGGACGGAGACGGTGACCGAGGAGGTCCCCGCCGCGATGCGCACCGGCCGCTCCCTCATCCGGGCGGCCACGACGTCGGCGAGGGTGAACCGTCCGCAGTTGCGGACCAGTTCGGCGACGAGGAACAGGACCACGAGCCAGGCCACCAGGAATCCCACCGAGTAGAGCATGCCGTCGTAGCCGTTGAGCGCGATGAGCCCCGAGATACCGAGGAAGGACGCGGCCGACATGTAGTCGCCGGAGATGGCAAAACCATTCTCCATCGGCGAGAAGAGGCGCCCTCCGACGTAGAACTCCTCGGCGGATCCCCGCCGGTGGCGGCCCACCCAGGTGGTGATCCCGAGTGTGACGGCGACGAACGTGCTGAACAGCAGCAGGGCCAGCGTCTGGTGATCGCCCGTCATGACGCATCGCCCCGCACCCCGCGCGTCAGCTCCTGGGTGTCCCAGCGCAGTTCGAGCGCGGCCCGGTCCCTGCGCAGCCGGGCGTGGCGGGCATAGGCCCAGGTGAGCAGGAACGTGGTCAGGAACTGCCCGAGTCCCGCGACCATCGCCACGTTCACCGCACCGGCCACCGGCCGGGCCATCAGGGCGGGCGCCGACGTGGCGGCCACCACGTAGGCGACGTACCAGAGGAAGAAGCCGGCGACCGCCGGGACCACGAACCTCCGGTACCGGCTGCGGACCTCCTGGAAGGCCGCGCTGCGCTGGACCTCCAGGTACACGTCGGCCGCGGCCCGGGGCGGCTTCGCCGGGGCGTTCCGACGCATCGGTGGCACCGTCGGCTCGGGGGCCGCGGGACCGGCCGACTCGCCCCAGCCGGAGGCGAGGGCGTCGTACCACGGGTCGTCGTACCGCGGATCGTCGTACCGCGCCCCCTGGCCCGTCTCGACGTCGGCCCTGCCCGGCACGGCGCGGTGGTCGGCCGCGCATTCCGGACCGCCCCCGGCGCCGCGGGGCGGATCGTTGCTTGACTGCATGCCCAAGGATGGACAGAACGGGAAGATCCCCGACTCTTCTTCCCCACGCGCTTCACCCCATCAGGTGATTCATCTCCCTGGTGGCCGTACCAGGCCCTTCCGATAGGCGTAACGCACCGCCTGTGCACGGTCCTTGAGGCCCGTCTTGGCGAACAGGTTGTTGATGTGGGTCTTCACCGTGGCCGTGGAGACCCGCAGTCTGCTCGCGATCTGGTGGTTGCTGAGCCCATCGGCGATGAGAACCAGCACCTCGGTCTCCCGGGTGGTGAGCCCGTCCGGGGGCTCGGGCGGTCCGGTCGGCCGCGGCCCGGACTCGGACAGTCGCTCCAGCAGACGTCGTTGGATGCCCGGCGCCAGTCCCGCGTCTCCGGACAGGACGCTGTGCACCGCCCGGACGATCTCGTCTCCGCCCGCGTCCTTGGTGAGATAACCACGCGCACCCGCGTGCAACGCCGGGAACAGCGACTCGTCGTCCGCGTACGTCGTGAGTACGACGACCTGCGTCCCGGGGTGCTCGGCCCGGATCCGGCGGGTGGCCTCGACCCCGTCGCACCTGGGCATGCGCAGGTCCATGAGCACCACGTCCGGAGCGAGTTCGGCGACCAGCCGGACCGCCTCGTCGCCGTCACCGGCGGCGCCCACCACATCCAGGCCGGGCAGGAGTCCGAGCAGCATCACGATCCCCTCGCGCACCACGGTCTGGTCGTCCACGACCACCACCCGCGCGGGCCTCTTTCCGGGCTCCTCACTCATACGGGCACCTTCAACGTCACCACGAACCCCTCCTCGCCCGGCCCTGCCCGCAGCGAACCGCCCAGCAGCTCGGCACGCTCCCGCATGCCCAGCAGACCGTACCCACCTCCGGTGCCGGTGTCTTCGCCGTGCGGGCCTCCCGAATCCCGCACGTCCAGCACCACTTCGTGGGCGGCGTAGTCCAGCCGTACCCGCACGCCGGCGCCGGGGGCGTGCCTGCGGGCGTTCGTCAACGCCTCCTGGGCCACCCTGCGCACGGCCTGTGACGCCTCGGCCGGCAGCGGTCTGCGTTCGCCCGTAATGGTGACCTCTGCCGTGCCGTCCGCCGTCTCGACGAGCTGGGCCAGGAAGTCCTCCAGCGGCGTCAGGTCGCCGCGCAGCGCGGACAGCGCCTGCCGGGTCTCGGCGAGTCCGTCGCGGGCCATCCCCCGCGCCGCCACCACCCGGTCCAGGATCTGCTGCCGGTCCGCGTCCCGCTCGATGAGCAGTCGGGCCGCCTCCAGGTGCACCATCTGCGCCGAGAGGCTGTGCGCCAGCACGTCGTGAATCTCCCGGGCGATACGGGCCCGCTCCGCGAGTGCCGCGGTCTCCGCCTCGGCCGCCCGGGCGGCCCGCTCCTGGGTCAGCAACCGCTGCGCGCTCCCCCGTGCCTCGGCGTCGAGCCGCAGGACGTATCCGGCGAGCACCAGTCCGCCCGCCGTCGCCACCGTGGTCAGCCACGCGTCGTCGCCGGCCGCGGCGTAGCAGGCCAGCGCGATCGAGACCACGGGCAGCGCGGCGGCGATGGGCAGCCGTTCCAGGGCCACGACGGCGCAGCCGCACCAGATGACCAGTGCGGGGACACCGAAGCCGACGGACCGGGCGGCCACCGCGATCGCGAGCAGGACGACGACGAGTGCCAGGGACGGCCACAACCGGTGCGCGAGCGTGGTCCGGAAGAAGGCCCATGCCACGCACACGGCGGCCACGAGGCCGACGGCCGCCGCGGCCGAACCCCACCCGTGCAGACGGCTGCTGGTGAACGCACCCCACAGCAGCGTCCCGAACACCACCAGGCGCACCGCCCCGGTGAGCAGGCGGCGGGGCCGGGAGACGCTCTCGGGCAGGAGCGCCTCCCTGGAAGGCCACCTCGTCCAGATGTTCTCCGTCACGCGGGCTCCTTCCAGGTGGGCCGGGGCACGGCGTCACGGTACGCGGGACCGGGCGCTCCGGCGGGGCGTGGGCCCTGAACGCGCCAGGCCAGGACGCCGGACCGGACCAGCAGGGTCACCGCCAGGGCGAACAGCAGGGCGGAGCCGTCCTGTCGCACTCCCAGGAGCGCACCGATCCCGTAGAGGCCGGCGCGCAGCGCGATTCCGACGGCCCACACGGCGACGCTCGCCCTGGTGCCCCTGCTCCACACCGCGCCGTCGGCCTCGGCCCATGTCCGGGTGGTCCAGGCCCACCCGGCCCCGGTGAGCAGACCGACGATCACCTCGGCGGCGAACAGCAGCAGGGCGGCCGTCTGGTGGTGGGCGTCGATCATGCCCGGTTCGCGCAGCGCGACGATGCCCAGCACCACGGGCAGCACCCACCGGCGTCGGCCGGTGTCGATCCGGCTCGCGCGGAACTGCCGGGTGATCACCAGGCCGGCCACCGCCGTGATGACCAACGCGTCGAAGAGCCCGGACATCGTGCCTCCGTGAGCGGAAGAAGGGTGATGCCGGCGGAGTCCCGCCGACGCCTTCGACGTTACGGAACGTACGAGGTCACGGGATCGGAGCCCGGGTGGATCATGGGTGGAGCTCTGCCTGGCACGGCACTCCACCCAGAGGTGGAGAGGACGACGGACCGCACACGTCGGACCGGGCCCGGTTCACGCTCCCGGGCCCGGTCCGACGGCTGAGCTGTCTCACGCGTCGATGCGCGACCGGTCCAGCGTCGCCGCCGAGCTGGAGATGAACTCCTTGCGGGGTGCGACGTCGTTACCCATCAGCAGGTCGAAGACCTGCTCGGCGGAGTCCAGGTCGGTCAGGTTGATCCGGCGCAGGGTCCGGCGGCGCGGGTCCATGGTGGTCTCCGCCAGCTGGTCGGCGTCCATCTCGCCGAGGCCCTTGTAGCGCTGGATGGAGTCCTTGTACCGGATGTTCTTGCTCTGGAACTCCATGAGCTTGTCGCGCAGCTCGCGGTCCGAGTACGTGTAGACGTACTTGTCCTGGCCCTTCTTCGGCTGGACCAGCTCGATGCGGTGCAGCGGCGGCACCGCGGCGAACACCCGGCCGGCCTCGACCATGGGCCGCATGTAGCGGTGGAAGAGGGTCAGCAGCAGGGTGCGGATGTGGGAGCCGTCCACGTCGGCGTCGGTCATCATGATGATCTTGCCGTAGCGGGCCGCGTCGATGTCGAAGGTACGGCCCGACCCGGCTCCTATGACCTGGATGATCGCCCCGCACTCGGCGTTCTTCAGCATGTCCGTCACGGACGACTTCTGGACGTTGAGGATCTTGCCCCGGATCGGCAGCAGCGCCTGGAACTCGGAGTTGCGGGCGAGCTTGGCGGTGCCCAGCGCGGAGTCGCCCTCGACGATGAACAGCTCGCTGCGGTCGACGTCGTCGCTGCGGCAGTCGGCGAGCTTCGCGGGCAGCGACGACGTTTCCAGGGCCGTCTTGCGGCGCTGGGCGTCCTTGTGCTGGCGCGCCGCGATACGGGTGCGGGCCGCGGCGACGGCCTTCTCCATGACCACCCGGGCCTGCTGGGCCGCGTCACGCTTGGTCGAGGTGAGGAACGCCTTCAGTTCCCTGCTGATCACGCTGTTCACGATCCGGCGGGCCGCCGAGGTGCCGAGGACCTCCTTGGTCTGGCCCTCGAACTGCGGCTCGGCGAGGCGGACGGTGACGACCGCCGTCAGCCCTTCCAGGGCGTCGTCCTTGACGATGTCGTCCTCGGCGACGCGCAGCATCTTCTTGGTGCGCAGCACCTCGTTCATCGTCTTGGCCACGGCCTGCTCGAAGCCGGCGACGTGGGTGCCGCCCTTGGGCGTGGCGATGATGTTGACGAACGACCTGACCGTGGTGTCGTAACCGGTGCCCCAGCGCAGTGCGACGTCGACACCGAGGTCGCGGGTGACCTCGCTGGGCGTCATCTGACCGTCCTCGTCCAGGACCGGGACCGTCTCCTTGAAGCTGCCCTGCCCACTGAAGCGCAGGACGTCGCAGACAGGCCGGTCGGCGGCCAGGAACTCGCAGAACTCGCTGATGCCCCCGTCGAAGCGGAACGACTCCTCGCCCTTGCTGCCGCCGTCGCCGAGACCGAACTCGTCGCGGACGACGATGGTCAGTCCGGGCACCAGGAACGCGGTCTGGCGGGCCCGCTGGTGCAGGGTGTCCAGGGAGAGCTTCGCGTCCTTGAGGAAGATCTGGCGGTCCGCCCAGTACCGCACGCGCGTGCCCCTGCGGCTCTTGGGGACCTTCTTCACCTTGCGCAGGCCGCTCCCGGCCTCGAACTTCGCGTCCGGTCCGGCCTTCGCGAACGTCCCCGGGACCCCGCGCCGGAAACTGATGGCGTGGGTGTGCCCGCCGAGGTCGACCTCGATGTCCAGGCGGGCGGACAGGGCGTTCACCACGGAGGCGCCGACACCGTGCAGGCCGCCGGAGGCGGCGTAGGCGCCGCCGCCGAACTTGCCGCCGGCGTGCAGCTTGGTCATGACGACCTCGACGCCGGACAGGCCGGTCTTGGGCTCGACGTCGACCGGGATGCCCCGGCCGTTGTCCCGGACCTCGACCGAGGCGTCGGCGTGGAGGATCACTTCGATGTGGTCGCAGTAACCACCCAGGGCCTCGTCGACGGAGTTGTCGATGATCTCCCACAGGCAGTGCATCAGGCCACGGCTGTCGGTCGATCCGATGTACATGCCCGGACGCTTGCGCACGGCCTCGAGCCCCTCGAGGACGAGCAGGTGCCGCGCGGTGTAGTTGGATCCGTCCCGGTCTGCTCCCGCCAGCAGCGCAGTGGACGGCACGGATGTCTCGGCGGTCACGCGGTTCGCTCCTCGCTGAATTTCAGATGGGGCCCCGCTGGGTAAGGGCGCGGCTCTGTTCACCGGTCAGAGGGTACCGAGGCCTGGTAGAGCCGTTGTAACGCCACCCTCGTCACGCACTCACCCTAGTCCAGGGTCGCATGCCTGTTCGATCCCTCGATGGGGTGAAGTACACATCACGTTCCCTTCGACGCATGAACCATTTAGGCTCCGGGCACGTCCTCATGAACAAACCGGCAACCCAGCCGGCGGGACCGACACTGACCGACTGCGCGAACCCGTACGACACAAAGACACGCAATACGGCACATTCGCCGCCAATCGGCAACAGCCGGCCCCTCGGAAAGATTTTTCGAGGAAAAGCCACGAGCGGGAACGTTTTGGGGCTGGTTGGATGTTGACCCTGGTACGACAGCTCGTCGAGCTAGAGAAGAGGCGACGTGACTACTGTTCTGACTTCCGCAAGCCCGCTGACGGCCGCCGATCGTTGCGACCGCTGCGGCGCCCAGGCATACCTGCGCGTCGTCCTGCTGAGCGGCGGAGAACTGCTCTTCTGCGCCCACCACGGTCGCAAGTTCGAGCCGGAACTCAAGAAGATCGCCGCTGAGATACAGGACGAGACGGAGCGGCTGACGACCGTTCCGGCATCTTCCGCCGAGGAAGAGCGCTGACTCAACGCGCCCGACGACGAGCCGAATCGGCACAGGCCGGTGAACGGGCGGGGGGGCCCCCGGGGAGGGGGGGGGCGCCCCCCCCGGGGCCCCCCCCCCCCCCGGGCCCCGCCCCCCCCCCCCCCCCCGCCCCCCCCCCCCCCCCCGCCCCCCCCCCCCCCCCCCCAAAACAGG
>NZ_JBHWKU010000043.1:0-64334 GCF_042730645.1 Streptomyces sp. NPDC059906 | reverse complement strand
GGCCGGCACCGAGCCGGCCGCCCGGCGCACCGGCGCCGAGGGCACCGCCGCCACTTCCACCGCCGAAGGCACCGCTGCCCGCGAGGGCACCGCCGCCCTGACCGCCGCGGCGGGCCGCGGCGACACCGGCGGCAGCCTGGGCGGCGGCCGGACCGCCGCTGCCCGCGCCGGGCTGACCCGGCTTCGGCTGCGGCTTGCGGCCGCCCTGGGCGACGTCGACGGGCAGCATGACCAGCGCGGTCGTACCGCCGGAGTCGGAGGGGCGCAGCTGGATCCGGATGCCGTGGCGCTGCGAGAGGCGGCCGACCACGAACAGACCCATGCGGCGGGAGACGGAGACGTCCACGGTGGGCGGCGAGGCGAGCCGCTCGTTGATCGCGGCCAGGTCCTCGGGCGAGAGGCCGATACCGGTGTCGTGGATCTCGATCAGCACCCGGCCGTCGGGCAGTGCGTGACCGGTGACCTTGACCTTGGTCTGCGGCGAGGAGAACGAGGTCGCGTTCTCCAGCAGCTCGGCGAGCAGGTGCACGAGGTCGTTGACCACGCGGCCGGCGACCTCGGTGCTCGGCACGGAGGCCAGCTCGATGCGCTCGTACTGCTCCACCTCGGAGGCGGCGGCGCGGAGCACGTCGACCAGCGGCACCGGACGGGTCCAGCGGCGGCCGGGCTCCTCACCGGCGAGGACGAGGAGGTTCTCACCGTTACGGCGCATACGCGTGGCGAGGTGGTCGAGCTTGAACAGCGAGGACAGCTGGTCCGGGTCGGCCTCGCGGGACTCCAGTTCGGAGATGAGCGAGAGCTGACGCTGGATGAGGCCCTGGGAGCGGCGCGAGAGGTTGGTGAACATCGCGTTGACGTTGCCCCGCAGCAGGGCCTGCTCGGCGGCGAGGCGGACCGCCTCGCGGTGCACGTCGTCGAAGGCCGCGGCCACTCGGCCGATCTCGTCCCGGGAGTGCACACCGACCGACTCCACCGAGGTGTCGACGTCCTGCGGGTCGGTCTCGGAGAGCTGCTTGACCAGCTCGGGCAGGCGGTCCTGGGCGACCTTGGTCGCGGTGTCCTCCAGGCGGCGCAGCGAGCGGATCATGGACCGGGCCACGACGAACGCGCCGACCAGGGAGACGCCGAGCACGAGCAGGATGAGGACACCGGAGATGATGGCCTCTTGCTCGGACTCGTTGCGCAGCTCGCGAGCCTGCTGCTCCATGTCCTCCAGCAGCTTCAGCTCGATGTTCTTCATCTGCTGGATCTTGGTGGAGCTGTCGTCCAGCCAGTCCTGGTAGGAGCGGGACTTCAGGCTGGCCAGACCGTCCTTCTTGCCGACGGCGCGGCCGGCGTACTGGTCGGACGCCTCGATCACCGGGTTGCCCTCGGAGATCGGCTTGAGCAGGTCCTCCGCGCCCTCGCCGTAGATGCTGGTGAAGCTGCGGATCTCGGAGGTCTGGCTCTGCAGCGCGGACTGGGCGTACAGCCGGTCGTTCTCGGCGAGATCGCCCTTGTCGGTGTTGTTCGCGGGGAGGGCCGCGGCGAGGACCGCGCGCTGGATGGACGCGTACTCCTTGGCCGAGGAGAAGGCCGACAGGGCGCGCGTGCGCTGGATCATGTCGGGGTTGCTGGTCGCCTCCGCCATGTCCTGCGAGAGGTCGAGCAGGTGGGTGATCAGGCGGTGGTAGGCCTCGACCGTCTGGGTCGAGTTGTCCTTCGCCGTGTACGCGGTGCTGCGGATCTTGGTCAGGTCGTTCAGGTCGCTCGCGATGCCGACGAGGCTGTCGCGGACGCCGACGAGCTTGCCGTCCTTGCTCGCCGCGTCGATCTGCTCGGACTTGTCGAGGAAGTTCTTCAGGGCCCGGTCGGTCTGCTCGCGGTCGCCCTTGACGGCGATCGCGCTGGACTTCGAGCCGTGGGCCAGCGGGCCGGCGGACTGGTCGCGCTCCTCCTGGAGCGCGGCGGCCAGCTCCGTGGCCTGCTTGGTCATCTCGGTCAGCAGCTTCATGTTCTCGAGCTGCTGGATGTCGTCCATCGACTGGTTGATGCGCAGCGCGCCCAGCGAGGTCGCCGCGACCACCGGAAGCGCCAGCAGCGACACCAGACGGGTGGAGATCCGCCAGTTGCGCAGGGCTATTCGCGGGCCGGGGCCGGTCGAGCCCTTGGCCGGCTTGGTGGGCGACTGCTGGCCGGGAGCGGACGGGCCCGCGGCCTGACCGGCGCGCTCCCCGCTGTCGCCGGGCGGGGTCTGGCCCGGGTTCTGGGCGTGCTGGGGCGAGGAGCTGACGGCCTTGGGGCCAGTCCCGCCCTGCGGCTCCGGCTCCGCCGAAGCGCTGCCATCCCTCTTGAAACGTCCCTGCACTAGCGTCGCAACCTCTGGACCAGGCGCCCCTCCGCGTGAACGGCTGGGCACGGTGTCGGCGTCAAAGGGGCGCCCTGAATACGCCCCTGTGTTGGTCGTGAGTGACCGGCGCTGGTTCCCCCTTCTCGCCGCCGCTCGGCGCTGGTGTGCGCCCCCTGTGCGCCGGCTCGATCCCGCGGCGGTCCGTGGAATTCCAGCACAGTGCAGGATCTCCAACAAGGCCCGTGGGGCAGGCCGTGAGATACGTGACAGCATGTGAGGGCCGGATCACCGGACGTAGAAGGTGATCACCCGCAAACCGGGCGTATGCCCGCGAGTCGTCGAGGCCGGGAGGGTGTCCCAGTCGACATGATCAGCAGCGGAATGATGCCTTCAGATGTGCAATGTCGGTTTAGTCGGAGTGCCTTCGGCGTCGCAATTGACCGGTTTGACCCTTGATAAGTGAGCAAACTCACATCCGGATCATGGACTCCTCTGCGGTTCACGGGGAATCGCGTGTTTAGCCTGACGCTTTACAGAGAAGGCAAAACCGACAACCCGCGCCCTCGCAGGGGCTTTCACCACCCCTCGGGCGCCCGGACACGACAGGGCCACGTACAACCGTGAAGACGACGATGATGTTCCACAAGATCGCCAACCCGCGACGCACGACGCTGGCGCACCTCGAGGGCGCCGACGACCTGCAGACGCCGGAGCAGCCGGAGCACGCCGTCGAGCTCCCCACCCAGACCGCCAACCCCCGCCGCACGATCCTCATGGAGGCCCCGGTCGCGGCGTCGGTCGCAGAGTAGTACGGCACGGGGTCGCCCCACGTTCAGCGGTGGCCCCGGCCCCTGAGGCCTGCCCGGCGGTTCAGGCCCACCGCGATAGCCTGGAGCGTCAGACTTCAGCCAGCTCAGTCAAGGGGCCAAGCAACCCGTGCGCATCGCCAGGTTCTCCATCGACGGGAACGTCGCCTTCGGCGCGGTCGAGGGCGACCAGCCGGACCAGCTCGTCCTCGACATCATCAAGGGCATCCCGTTCGCGGAGTACGAGCTCTCCGGCACCAAGGTGCCCCTGAGCAAGGTGCGGCTCCTGCCGCCGGTACTCCCCAACAAGGTCGTCGCCTTCGGCCGCAACTACGCCGAGCACGCCCGTGAACTCGGCAACGAGGTGCCCGACGCGCCGTTCGCCTTCTTCAAGCCGTCCACCTCCGTGATCGGCCCCGGCGACGCCATCCAGTACCCCTCCTTCACCGAGGAACTGCACCACGAGGCCGAACTGGCCGTCGTCATCGGCCGCATGTGCCGCGAGGTCCCGCGCGAGCGCGTCCAGGACGTGATCTTCGGCTACACCTGCGCCAACGACATCACCGCCCGCGACGTGCAGCGCCGCGAGAAGCAGTGGGCCAGGGCCAAGGGCTTCGACTCCTCCTGCCCGCTCGGCCCCTGGGTGGAGACGGACCTCGACCTCGCGGCCGCGAGCGACCTCACCGTCCAGCTCACGGTCAACGGCGCCCAGCGCCAGCTCGGCCGCACCAGCGAGATGATCCACTCCATCGAGGACCTGATCGTCAACATCTCCGAGGCGATGACGCTGCTCCCCGGCGACGTGATCCTCACGGGCACCCCGGCCGGCGTCGGCCCCCTCAACGTCGGCGACGAGGTCGCCGTCACCATCGAAGGCATCGGCACTCTCACCAACAAGGTTGTCAAGCGTGGCTAGCGCATCCGGCTCCTCCGTACGCGTCCGTTTCTGTCCGTCCCCCACCGGTAACCCCCACGTGGGCCTGGTCCGCACCGCCCTGTTCAACTGGGCCTTCGCGCGCCACCACCAGGGCACCCTGGTCTTCCGCATCGAGGACACCGACGCGGCCCGCGACTCCGAGGAGTCGTACAACCAGCTCCTGGACTCGATGCGCTGGCTGGGCTTCGACTGGGACGAGGGCCCCGAGGTCGGCGGCCCGCACGCGCCGTACCGCCAGTCGCAGCGCATGGACATCTACCGGGACGTCGCCGCCAAGCTCCTGGACGCCGGCCACGCCTACCGCTGCTACTGCTCCCAGGAGGAGCTGGACACCCGCCGCGAGGCCGCCCGCGCCGCCGGCAAGCCCTCCGGCTACGACGGCCACTGCCGCGACCTGACCGACGCGCAGGTCGAGGAGTACACGTCCCAGGGCCGCGAGCCCATCGTCCGCTTCCGGATGCCCGACGAGGCGATCACCTTCACGGACCTGGTCCGCGGCGAGATCACCTACCTCCCGGAGAACGTCCCGGACTACGGCATCGTCCGCGCCAACGGGGCGCCCCTCTACACACTGGTCAACCCCGTCGACGACGCCCTGATGGAGATCACCCACGTCCTGCGCGGCGAGGACCTGCTCTCCTCCACCCCCCGCCAGATCGCCCTGTACAAGGCGCTGATCGAGCTGGGCGCCGCCAAGGAGATCCCCGCCTTCGGCCACCTGCCGTACGTCATGGGCGAGGGCAACAAGAAGCTGTCCAAGCGCGACCCGCAGTCGAGCCTCAACCTCTACCGCGAGCGCGGCTTCCTCCCCGAGGGCCTGCTCAACTACCTCTCCCTCCTCGGCTGGTCGCTCTCCGCCGACCAGGACATCTTCACCATCGAGGAGATGGTCGCGGCCTTCGACGTCTCCGACGTCCAGCCCAACCCGGCACGCTTCGACCTGAAGAAGTGCGAGGCGATCAACGCCGACCACATCCGCCTCCTGGAGGTCAAGGACTTCACCGAGCGCTGCCGCCCCTGGCTGAAGGCCCCCGTCGCCCCCTGGGCGCCCGAGGACTTCGACGAGGCCAAGTGGCAGGCGATCGCGCCGCACGCGCAGACCCGCCTCAAGGTCCTCTCCGAGATCACCGACAACGTCGACTTCCTGTTCCTGCCGGAGCCGGTCCTCGACGAGGCGAGCTGGACCAAGGCGATGAAGGAGGGCTCGGACGCGCTCCTGACCACGGCCCGCGAGAAGCTCGACGCCGCCGACTGGACGTCCCCCGAGTCCCTCAAGGAGGCCGTCCTGGCCGCCGGCGAGGCCCACGGCCTCAAGCTCGGCAAGGCCCAGGCCCCCGTCCGCGTCGCCGTCACCGGCCGCACGGTCGGCCTGCCCCTCTTCGAGTCCCTGGAGGTCCTGGGCAAGGAGAAGGCGCTGGCCCGGATCGACGCGGCGCTGGCACGGCTGGCGGCGTAACCGGCAGCACGGGTGAGGGGCGGCGTCCGCACGGGCGCCGCCCCTCCCGTACCCCGCCCGGCCCCCTCCGAGCGGCGCCGCCGCCCCGGCCCCCGCAGACTGACGGCATGCACCGCGAGGACATCGACCCACGCTTCTTCGGGGACCGGCTGGCCTACAATCGGGCCGTACTGGTCGAACAGCCCCGGCGCTGGCTCATGGTCGCCGGTCACGAGGCCCGGGACGCCGAGGGCGGTATCGCCGCCGTGGGCGACGTCCGAGGCCAGCTCCGGCTGAACTTCCGGCGCCTGGAAGAGACCCTGGAGAAGGCCGGGTTCGCCCTGCGCGACCTCGTCCAGATCCGGATCCTCACCGTCGACATCGAGGCGGTCACGGCCCACTACGACGCCGTACTGGACGAACTGGCCGCCGCGGACTGCCGCCCCGCCAGCCTGCTGGCCGAGGTCCGGGCCCTGTCGGACCCGCGGATGCTGGTCGAGATCGAGGGCCTGGCGGCGCAGTAGGCGGTGCGCGCCCGTGCATGTCCCTATGCCGCCCGGCTTCCGCTCAGGGAACCAGCGGCAGGCCACCCTCAGGTTCAGCCTCGGGCCGCTCAGATGTGGGAGCCCCGGGCTGCCCCGGAATCGCGGAAGCGGGCACGGAGGCGGCAACCTTCGCGGGCCCGAACATGAGCCCGGACGACTGCCGTGTCCTACGGTCCGACACGACGATCCCGCCCCGCCACTTGCCCACGGGGTCCTGATACCGGAACTGCAGGTTCTTGAGCCGCTCCCCGAACTGCTCCCGAAGCGGCTGGTAGGCGTCGTCGCAGTGCACGTTCCAGGTCACGTCGTTGAGGTAGGCGTGACAGGCGATGGGGAACAGCAGCGACGAGACCACGAGATCCGCGAGCTGAAGCAGGGCGTGTGTGTCACTGTGGCCAAAAACGGGCGACTCGATGACACCACGCAGGCTGTCGCCACCCGCACGGTACTTGCGGGTCGTCACGCAGTGCACGTTGGGAGCGTTCTTCACCTTCGTGCGACTGTCGAGGACCATCATGCCGCGGGAGTGCTCGTGGGCGAGCTGCGCCTGGAAGGTCTCGTTCAGCGCGGCGACGGAGGCGGGGTAGACGCCGGACTCGTCGAACGCCAGCCCTTCTTCCTTGATCCACACGCGAGCGAGGACGCGACTTTCGTGGGCCTCCAGTATGTCGAGCAGTGACCCCACCAGCTCCATGGCTGCCCGTCGCCAGTTGTGGTTGCCGGCCCGGAGGTTCTTGCGGACGTCCGCGCCCTTGATCTCGTGCTGGATCACCTCGGACAGCTGCTCGGCATTCCGTAACTGCGGCCGATAGTGCTTCTTGACGTCGAGGAAATCCCAGGTGAGAGACTTGACGTGGGCTCGCGGCACGGTGAATCCGCCGACGACGAGGACCGGAGGAGCGTCAGGTCTCGCGGGGTCGAGCGTCTGCCCGTTGCCCGCCTCGTCGATGTAGCAGAGATGCACCGAACCTCCCGGAAACACGTCTGTGGCCGCCCCCGAAGGGACGGCCACAGGGTCTGCGCAGTCATATGCGCGGTTCTTTGCTTGCTGATCCCGATCCTGCCAACCCGGCTACGGACGGTCAAGGTGGGCGTCACGCCGGGTTGACCTTGGGATCGGATTTCGGTCAGGCCCGGCGGGCCAGATCGAGGAAGGCGGCCCAGGTGGTGGAGTGCACTGTGAGGCTGCCGTGGGCGGGGGCCTTGGAGTCGCGGATGTGGATGGTGGCGCGCGTGGGGGCGACCTCAATGCACTCGCCGCCCGAGCCGCTGCTGTAGCTGCTCTTGAACCACTGGAGGGTCGGGACCTCGGACTGCTCGGTGTTCATAGCTCTCCTTGCAGCAACTTCTCGATGTGACGCAGGGAATCGGCAGGGGACAGCGCCTGAGCTCGCAGGATTCCATACCGGACGGCCATCCCGCGTACAGATTCCCGATCAGTGATCACTTGGCCCCGGTCCTGGCTCTCGATGTATGCGACCTGCTCTCCGCCCTGCGGGGTCATCAGCGAGAAGGGCCCACCAGCACCGGCATGATCTGTCGCACGGGTCGGCATCACCTGGATCTCCACATGCGGATTCTCACCTGCAAGGCGCAAGTGTTCGAGCTGCTCGCGCAGTACAACGACGCTGCCGAACGGTCGTTGAAGTACCGAGTCCTCGATCACGAAGCTGAGCGTGGGCGCGGGCCTGCGGTCGAAGAGCTTGTGCCGAGCCATGCGTGCCGTGACCAGTTGCTCGATCTCGACGTCGGACCGGCGGGGACGCCACACTGTGAACATGGTCCTCGCGTATTCCTCGGTCTGCAGAAGCCCCGGGACCGCGAGAGCGGCATACGCATGGAACTCCACCGCCTCCTCCTCGATCCGCGCCGCGTCGCGAAAGAAGGCCGGGTACCGGGTCAGCGCCACGGGCCGCTTCATGGCAAGCAGCATGCCTTCGGCGTCCAGTAGCTGATCTAGCTTGTCGATGGTGTGGGGACGGGCGATACGCCGCCCCTGCTCGATGGCTGCGACCTGCGCCTCGCTGTACCCGAGCAGCTGCCCCAGGGCCGCCTGGGTGTGCCCGGCCCTCTCCCGGAGGATCTTGATCTGCCTGCCGAACGACCGCAGCAACTCGTCCGCTGGGTCTTCACTCCGCCGAGCGACGGCTTGTTCCGGGACCTGCGTCATGGTCTTCCCTCCAGTACCTGTCTCACCACCAACCCCGACAGCACACCCACCGCAGCCGCACAGACACGCTGTGTATGGATGTCGTTGCTGGTCAAGGTACGCGCGTCGACTCACGCTCGTGCCCATGACGACAGAAACGCACTCGTCCGGGGAGGCCGGCCGACTTCCGCTTCCCTTGCGGGAGTTCCGCATGTCCTTCACGTCGACACCGCGAGGCGCCCGCCTGGCCCGCAGGCTCGCCTCCCACCGCCTCGATGCCTGGGGCCACCCGTATGCCTCTGACCTCAACACCACGGTGACCCTGATCGTGGGCGAACTCACGGCGAACGCGGTGACGCATGGCCGCGTGCCCGGCCGTGACTTCAGGCTCTGCTTGTCACTGGACCCGGTGCAGCGGCTGGTACGCGTGGAGGTGACCGACACCAGGGACGACCGCATGCCGCCGGGACCGCCTTCGACACTGCCCGTGCCAGATGCCGAGTCCGGCAGAGGCCTGTGCCTGGTCGCCGCCCTCGCGAGCCGCTGGGTGGTGCTGCCGCGTATGGACGGAGGGCCGGGCAAGACAGTGTGCGCGGAGGTTTCCATCTGAGACATCGGACGGCGGAGCCGCAGAGCCCTCAAGGCGTCCCGCCATGGGGCCCAGGGGTCGTAGGATCCTCTGTGTGATTACGGGCGAACTGAAGAGCAAGGTGGGGCGCGTCTGGGACGCGTTCTGGTCGGGCGGCATCTCCAATCCGCTGGAAGTGATGGAGCAGATCACCTACCTGCTCTTCATCAAGCGACTGGACGAGATCCAGACCCGCAAGGACCGTAAGGCGACCGCAACGGGCAAGCCCGACCCGGACCCCTTCTTCTCGAACGACCAGCAGGATCTGCGCTGGCAGAACTTCAAGGTCAAGGACCCCGAGATCATGTACGGGCTCGTGGCCGACGGAGTCTTCCCGTACCTGCGCCGTATGGGCGGGGACGAATCGACGTACTCCCACCACATGAAGGACGCCCGGTTCACGATCCCGGGGCCCAACCTGCTGGCGAAGGTTGTCGACCTGCTCGACGAGATCTCCATGGACAGCAGCGACACCAAGGGCGATATCTACGAGTACCTGCTCGCGAAGATCGCGACGTCCGGTCAGAACGGCCAGTTCCGCACGCCGCGCCACATCATCGACCTGATGGTTGAGATGACCCAGCCGGGACCGCGTGACGAGATCTGCGACCCGGCGTGCGGCACGGCCGGCTTCCTGGTGCAGGCGGCGTCGTACGTACAGCGGGTGCACCGCGACGCCCTGCTCGGGGTGGAGCAGCGCAAGCACTTCAACGAGTCGATGTTTCACGGCTTCGACTTCGACTCCACGATGCTCCGTATCGGCTCGATGAACATGCTGCTGCACGGCATCGAGAACCCGGACATCCGCTACCGCGACTCGCTTGCGGAGAACGCGGCCGGCGAGGCCGATCGCTACTCCTTGATTCTTGCGAACCCGCCGTTCGCTGGGAGTCTGGACTACGAGTCCACGGCGGTGGACCTCCAGCGCATCGTCAAGACGAAGAAGACGGAACTCCTGTTCCTGGCCCTGTTCTTGCGGCTCCTGAAGCCCGGCGGCCGGGCCGCCGTCATCGTCCCCGACGGCGTGCTGTTCGGCTCGACCAAGGCACACAAGGAATTGCGCCGCATCCTGGTGGAGGAGCAGCAGCTCCAGGCGGTGGTCAAACTCCCGAGCGGAGTCTTCAAGCCGTACGCCGGTGTCTCGACGGCGATCCTGTTCTTCCAGAAAACGGACTCAGGCGGCACGGATCACGTCTGGTTCTACGACGTGCATGCGGACGGCCTGAGCCTGGACGACAAGCGCAACGCACTGCTCCCGGAGGACCGCCTGGGCGTCCGCCCGCAGGGCGACCCTCTGACGCCGGACGAACTCCTGAAGAACAACCTCCCGGACGTCCTGGCCCGCTGGCAGGAGCGTGATGGCACGGAGCGGGACCGGCGGAGGACCGAGCAGAGCTTCTGCGTACCCAAGGCGGACATCGCGGCCCAGGAGTACGACCTTTCCTTGAATCGCTACAAGGAGATCGTCCACGAGGAAGTCGTGACACGAACGCCGACGGAGATCCTGGCAGATTTGGAGCAACTGAACGCGGAGATCGCCAAGGGTACCGATGAGCTGAAGGGGATGCTGGCATGAGTTTCGCATCCGTGCCGCTGGGTGAGATCGTCGAGATCAATCCACTCCATAGAGAGCCCGTCGATGCTAGAACCGAGGTCTCCTTTCTAGGTATGGCGGATGTCTCGGAGCTCGGTACTACTACTTTTGGTGAAGTCCGCCCTTACGGTGAAGTGCGTACCGGTTACACATCTTTCCGGACTGGTGACGTGCTTGTTGCGAAAATCACGCCATGCTTCCAGAATGGGAAGATTGCACAGGCTCAGCTTGAGCGCGAGATTGGTGCAGGATCCACA
The DNA here is from genome assembly GCF_042730645.1 of Streptomyces sp. NPDC059906. Taxonomy (NCBI): domain Bacteria; kingdom Bacillati; phylum Actinomycetota; class Actinomycetes; order Kitasatosporales; family Streptomycetaceae; genus Streptomyces; species Streptomyces sp. NPDC059906. Next base: position 53,654 of record NZ_JBHWKU010000043.1, on the reverse strand, counting down.
GAGTTTCACGTCGTCCGGGCAGGCAAAGAGGTGGACGGACGGTACTTGCTGAGATTCCTCCGGCAGGACTGGGTCCGTGTTGAGGGTGAGCTTCGCATGACCGGTAGCGGCGGCCAAAGGCGGGTTCCTGAAGCATATTTGCGCGACCTGATGATTCCGCTACCGTCAATCACCAAGCAGAGGCGAATCGCCGCTGTTCTCGACCAGGTGGACACCCTCCGCGCCAAGCGCCGTGATGCCATAGCTCTCCTCGACGCTCTCACTCGGTCCCTCTTCTTTGAAATGTTCGGTGATCCCGCTTCATCCAATTCTCCATGGGATCGAAAGATGATCGGTGAGCTCGGTGTAGTAGTTACGGGAAACACGCCATCTCGGGCTAGGTCTGAATATTATGGTGACGGCATTGAGTGGATTAAAACTGACAACATTAGGCCGACGGAATTGAATCCAAGTGCGGCGGCTGAGCGTCTGAGTGCAGCCGGAGAGAGCGTCGGTCGAGTTGTCCCAGCGGAAGCGATTTTGGTAACGTGCATCGCGGGTAGTCCGGCAAGTATTGGGAATGCCGCGTTGGCAGGGCGTCGAGTTGCCATTAATCAGCAGATCAATGCCTTCATTCCCGAAGGTCACTTGTCGCGATTTATGCTTGAGCAGATCCGCGTCGGGAAAGGTCTTATTCAACGAAAATCGACGGGAGCTATGACGGGGTTGGTCAACAAGTCGCAGTTCTCGTCCGTTACCCTTCTGGTGCCGCCTATGGGCAGGCAACAAGAATTTGTGCACCGAGTGGAGCGCGTGGACAGTGAGCGGGCCAGGAGCGTCCGGCAACTCGCCACCCTCGACGAACTCTTTACCTCCTTCCAAAACCGTGCCTTCTCCGGCACTCTTGGGGATCATGAAGCGACCGGCGAAGCAGCGTAAGTTCGCTCTCGCCGGACACAGTGCGCGGCACCTACCGCGTCACAGGCCGTCATGTGGCAGGGCAGGGGAGCCCGGCCCAGAGACGTTCTGTCACAGGAGATGGAAAAGGAACGTCGGCTTCATTCGGGGTTCGGGGCATCCCGGGCCTGCACGACAGGGGCCGTGCAACAGGGGAGGGACACGGCATGGGGAACCAGCAGAGCGACGACCAGCGTAAGGCCCAGCAGGACAAGCAGGCCCAAGACCGAGCCGCCGCCTACAACGTCGGCCGCACCGCAGGCGGCAACTTCGCCTTCCTCCGCGCCGAGTGGCCCGCCCTCCACGACGAGGCGATCCGCGCCGAGCGGCTGATCCACCACGACCCCCGAGCCGCATGCTTCTACGCCCGCCGCGCCATCGAGATCACCGCCCGCTGGATGTACGACAAGGACACCAGCCTCAGCGAGCCCTACAAAAAGGACCTCGCGGCGATGCTCCACGAGCCGAGCTTCCGGCAGCTCGTCGGGCCGACGGTCAACGCCAAGATGGACCTCATCCGCCGACACGGCAACAACGCCGTGCACAAGGCCGCACCCGTCCCGAAGACCGTCGCCGAGTCCAGCGTCAAGGAGCTGTTCCACTCCCTCTACTGGTTCGCCCGTACCTACACCCGCCAGGCTTCGGCTCTGCCGCCCGCCGGGCTGGAGTTCGACACCAGCGCAGTACCGCGTCCCCTCTCCCCACAGGCCCGCGCGCTGAAGCAGGCCGAGCTCAAGGCCAAGGAGGCGGAGGACGAGGCACGCTTCAAGGAGCAGGCCGAACAGCTCGCCGCCGAGCGTGCCCAGAACGCGGACCTCGCCCGGCAGCTCGAAGAACTCAAGAAGCAGATCGCCGCCGCGAAGGCTGCCAACCAGGCAGTACAGGACACCCACGACTACGACGAGAAGGCGACCCGGGACGCCTTCATCGACGTGCTTCTCAAGGAGGCGGGGTGGGACCTCCTCACCCCGGGCAAGGACACCGAGTACCCGATAGCGACCGGGATGCCCACCAAGACGGGCAAGGGGTATGTCGACTACGTGCTCTGGGGCGACGACGGCAAGCCCCTCGCCGTCGTCGAGGCCAAGAAGACCCAGCGGGACGCCCGTGACGGGCAGCAGCAGGCGAAGCTGTACGCCGATGCGCTCGAAGCGCAGTTCAACCGCCGCCCGGTGATCTTCTACACCAACGGCTACCAGACCTACCTCTGGGATGACGGCCTCGGCTACCCGCCCCGCCAGGTACAGGGCTTCTTCACCAAGGACGAGCTGTTCTGGCACATCCGCCAGCGCGCCGGACGCCTCTCCCTCACGGCCACACCGGTGAACGAGAAGATCGCCGGCCGCCCCTACCAGCTCCGCGCGATCAAGCGGGTGGGCGAGACCTTCGAGCGGGACCGGATTCGTCAGGCGCTGCTCGTCATGGCGACCGGCACCGGCAAGACCCGCACCACCGTGGCCCTCGTGGACCAGCTGATGAAGGCCGGCTGGGCGCAGCGGGTGCTGTTCCTCGCAGACCGGCAGGCGCTGGTGAACCAGGCGATGAAGGCGTTCAAGGAGAACCTGCCGAACACCCCCGTGGCCAGCCTCCTCGACGACAAGGCCGCCTCGGCTCGTGTCTACCTCTCCACGTATCAGACGATGACGAAGCGGATCGACGTCATCGACGGTGTGGGCCGCCGCCGATTCGGGCCGGGCCACTTCGACCTGATCGTCATCGACGAGGCGCACCGCTCCGTGTACGCGAAGTACGGCGAGCTGTTCCGCTACTTCGATTCGCTGCTGCTGGGCCTGACCGCGACGCCCAAGGACGAGATCGACCACAACACGTACAAGCTCTTCGCCATGGAGGACGGCGTCCCGACCGACTCCTACGACCTCCACGAAGCCGCCGCCGAGGGCTACCTCGTGCTCCCCAAGGCGGTCAAGGTGCCGCTGAAGTTCATGGAGCAGGGCATCCGCTACGCCGACCTCTCCGAGGAGGAGAAGGCCGAGTGGGACGCCAAGGAGTGGACCGAAGACGGTGACGTCCCGGACGCGGTGGGCCGCCACGACATGAACAAGTTCCTCTTCAACGAGGACACCGTGGACAAGATGCTGGAGACGCTGATGACGCGCGGGCACCGCGTCGAGGGCGGTGACCGGCTCGGCAAGACGATCATCTTCGCGAAGAACGAAGAGCACGCCCGGTTCATAGAGAAGCGCTACGACGCGAACTACCCGCAGGGTGCCGGCCACACTGCGCGCGTGATCACGTACAAGGAGACGTACGCCCAGTCCCTCATCGACGACTTCTCCAACCCGAAGAATCCGCCGAACGCCCCCGACATCGCCATCTCGGTCGACATGCTCGACACCGGGATCGACGTGCCCGAGGTGGTGAACCTGGTCTTCGCCAAGCCGGTCTTCTCCAAGACCAAGTTCTGGCAGATGATCGGCCGCGGCACCCGCCTGCGCCCGGCCCTCTACGGTCCCGACCCCGAGAACCCCGACCACGCCAAGCAGAACTTCTACGTCTTCGACTTCTGCGGCAACATCGACTTCTTCAACAGCCAGCTCGACCGGTCGGAGGGACGCAGGGCCGTCACCCTCACCGAAAAGCTCCTCCAGCGCCAGCTCGACCTCGTCCGGGTCCTGGACAAGCGGCAGCAGCCCGACCCGGCCCGGGACGCCGGCCCCGACGCGATCGGCACCGAGGCGGAGATCCGCTGGTCGCTGGCACACCGACTGCACCACACCGTCACCGGCATGAACTTCGACAACTTCCTGGTCCGCCCGCACCGCCGGGAGATCGAGGTCTTCAGCGACTTCGGCAGCTGGCACCGGGTGGACGACGACGCGGACACCGCCATCCGTGACCACCTGCTCGGACTGCCGAGCGAGTTCCGCCCCGACGACGAGGAGACGGGCGAGGAGGCCAAGCGGTTCGACTTGATGGCGTACGGTCTGCAGCTCGCCGCCCTCGAAGGTGGCAAGGACTTCGCCAAGCTGCGCGCGAAGATCCAGGACATCGCCTCCAACTTGCTCACCAAGACCAACATCCCGGCGGTCGGCGAGCAGGCCGAACTGCTGGAAGCGGTGGCCGGTGAGGAGTGGTGGAACGACGTGACCCTCCCGATGCTGGAGGACATGCGCCGCCGTATGCGCAAACTGGCGCGGCTCACCGACCCCAAGGTCAAGCGGAACGTCGTATACACCGACTTCGTCGACGAGTTCGGTGACATCAGCGAGGCTGAGATCCAGGGGATGCCTCAGGGCACGGACGAGCAGCGCTTCAGGCAGAAGGCGCGGGCCTACCTCCTCCGCCACGAGGACCAGCCGGTGGTGCGCAAACTGCGGCTCAACGAGCAGATCACCGAGCTCGATCTCGCGAGCCTGGAGGAGATCTTCCTCACGGAGGCCATCGCCTCGCCCGAGGACCTCGACGAGGTGCGGTCCACCGGCGGCCTCGGTCTTTTCGTACGCGGACTGTGCGGGCTGGACCGGCAGGCCGCACAAAAGGCGTTCGAGGCCTTCTGCGCGGGCAAGCAGCTCAGCTCCCGCCAGCTCGACTTCCTGTCCCTGATCATCGACACGGTCGTCAAACGCGGCATCCTGAGCCTGGGGGATCTGTACGAGGACTCGTTCGCCGACCTCGCCCCCGGCGGTCCGGACGACCTGTTCACCGGCGACGAACTCGAACGCCTCAAGGTCATTTTCAAGGAACTGGAGCGGACGGCCCAGCCCACGGCCCTGGCTGCCTAACCGGGCTGGATCCTACGTCGATCGAAGCCGTTGTCTGTGGCAAGGGGCGGCACCCGGAACTCCGGGTGCCGCCCCTTGCCACTCGGTCACTGCGCGTCGGCCTCGTCGATGAGGTAGGCGCTCTCGTCGAAGATCTCCAGGACGACGACGACCATGACCGCACCGGCCACCATGTACTCCAGCACCACGCCAGGGGCGACGTAGGCCTTGCGCAGGTGCTCGTCGGGGCCGAGCTGAGCGGTGGCGTTCTTGCGGAACGGGTCGCGGGCCAGTATCCGCACGGCCCGGTCCAGCTGGTCCCGGCGCTCGCCGGGCAGCGCTTCGTACGCCGCGCGGGCCTCAACGGTGAACTGAACGCGATATTCGGTCATGGCGGGCTCGGTCTTTCGCTCGTCGGTCTCCCCACGCTACGGGATCCGTCCACGTCCGGACCGCCGAAGAGCCCCCACACCACCCGTCCCGGCGTTACCGTCGGATCATGAGCATCCGCGCCGTGGTCTGGGACGTCGACGACACCCTCTTCGACTACACCACCGCCGACCGTGAGGGCATGCACGCCCACCTGGCCGCCGAGGGGCTCCTCGCCGGGTACGGGTCGGCCGAGGAGGCCCTCGTGCGCTGGCGGGAGATCACCGACCAGCAGTGGGCGCGCTTCTCCGCGGGTGAGGTGGACTTCGTCACACAGCGCCGGGACAGGACCCGGGTCTTCCTGAGCCGGCCGGAGCTGACGGAGGCCGAGGCCGACGACTGGTTCCAGCGGTACGTCACGCACTACGAGGCCGCCTGGTCCCTCTTCCCGGACGTGATGCCCGTCCTCGACGCCCTTGCCGACAGCCACCGGCACGCCGTGCTCTCCAACTCCAGCCTCACCGTCCAGGACCGCAAGCTGCGCGTCCTCGGTGTGCACGACCGCTTCGAGGCCATCCTGTGCGCCGCCGAGCTGGGCGTCTCCAAGCCGGAGGCCGGGGCCTTCCTCGCGGCCTGCGACGCCCTCGGCCTCGGTCCGGCCGAGGTCGCCTATGTCGGGGACCACCCGGAGATCGACGGACGCGGCGCCGCCGACGCGGGGCTGCTCTCCGTGTGGATCGACCGCGGCGGCGTCTACGCGACCGTCGACCCGCCGGCCGGACCGCGCCGCATCGCCTCGCTCTCCGAACTTCCCGCGCTCCTCGGCGCCGATACCCGTTTTGGAGCCCCGTCGACCTTCGGGTAATGTTCTTCCTGCGCCGCCGGAGAGCGGGCCGAAGGGCCGGGAACCGGAAGCGCAACGCTAGAACGAGAACCCCTCTGGGGCTTGCGTTCCAGTGGCCTATGGTGTAATTGGCAGCACGACTGATTCTGGTTCAGTTAGTCTAGGTTCGAGTCCTGGTAGGCCAGCTCGCAGAGCTTATCTGCGCCGCGGAGCACTTCCGCAAGGCCCCCGTTGTGTAGCGGCCTAGCACGCCGCCCTCTCAAGGCGGTAGCGCCGGTTCGAATCCGGTCGGGGGTACAGATCCTTCCCGCGAGGACAGCTCGGGTCGCTCCCGCTGTTCCCGATGCAGGATCGCTAGGGCCCCCGTTGTGTAGCGGCCTAGCACGCCGCCCTCTCAAGGCGGTAGCGCCGGTTCGAATCCGGTCGGGGGTACGAACTGGTCTAAACCACATTGGTCTATGGTGTAATTGGCAGCACGACTGATTCTGGTTCAGTTAGTCTAGGTTCGAGTCCTGGTAGACCAGCTCGGATCTGCGGCGATGCGGTATTGAACGCCTGCAAGATCCACGCCCCCGTTGTGTAGCGGCCTAGCACGCCGCCCTCTCAAGGCGGTAGCGCCGGTTCGAATCCGGTCGGGGGTACTCGAAGTCCGAAGGGGGCTTCCGCCGAGGCGGAAGCCCCCTTCGGCGTTCATCAGGCGCTCACTCGATGCCGTATCGCCGCACCGACTCCTCCTCCTGCGCCAGCCGGTGCAGGGCCCGCAGCACCGGCTGGAAGAGCACCGCCGCCGCGACCGCCATCTCGACCTGCTCCGCCTCCGAGGCGTGGGTCTCCATGAAGTCCAGGTCCCGCCGGGCCACCTCCATCATCAACTCGCCGTAGGGCGCCATCAGTTCCGCGTCCCAGGGATAGTCGAGGCGGCGCAGTGCGGCCACCGCCACCACCAGGGAGCGGTGCACGGGGGAGAGCGGGGCCATCTCGCGGGAGGTCTGCCAGCCCAGCAGTTCGAGGAGCCGGTCCACCTCGGTCCGCGCGGCGGCCACCGCCGGGTCCGCCTCGTCCGGCTCGGCGTCCTGCGGCAGCGCCCACAGGGCCGCCCCCAGCCGGATGGTGCGGCCCAGCGACTCGTCGTCGACGTGCCCGAGCACCTCCCGGGCCGTCGCCACCGGCACCTTGCCGACCTGGATCAGCGCCCGTACCAGCCGCAGTCGGCGCAGATGGTCCTCGTCGTACTCGGCGGTGGTCGCGTTCACCTGCCGGCCCGGCGGCAACAGCCCTTCCCGCAGGTAGTACTTGATCGTCGCGGTGGACACCCCGCTGCGCTTGCTCAGGTCGGCCAGTCGCATCCCTTGCGCCCTTCATCGGATAGCGCCACTATCTAAGCAGCATCACTTGGTCAGTGCAGCTCGCCAACAGGGGGAGGCGTCATGCCGGGCAAGAACGCGACCGCGACCGCGACCCGCACCACTGCCGCCGCCGAGGGGGACGTGACCGTCCTGCTCATCGGCATGCGGATCAACCACTTCTGGGCCGTGCACCACTGGCTGCCGGTCCTCCTCGCCATGCCGCGCATGCTCCGCGAACTGGCGAAGGACCCGGAGCGCGGGCTCCTGAGCCACGTCCTGCTGACGGCCTCGCCGCGGACGTACTACGTCGTCCAGTACTGGGAGTCCAAGGAGAAGCTCTACAAGTACGCGCACTCGCCCGACATGTTCCACCACCGGGCCTGGGCGGTCATCAACCGCAAGGAGCGCAAGGGGCGGGTGCGCGGGCACGTGGGGCTGTGGCACGAGGCGTACGTCGTGCCCGAGGGGTCGTACGAGTCGATCTACGCCGACATGCCCGCGTTCGGGCTCGCGGCGGCGCACGGACAGGTGCCTCTGGAGCGGCGGGGCAAGCGCGCACGGGACCGCTTCGCGTACCGGTCGGAGGAGGGCACGGCGCAGAGGGCGCGGAAGCGGGTCGTCGCCCCGGGCAAGGCCCCCGACGGGGTCTGAGAACGGCGCCGGGCCCGCCGCGGCGTTGAGGCGGGCCCGTGACCGGTCAGAAGGGTCGGGGGACGGTCAGCCGTTGCGGCGCAGCGCCTCGGAGAGGCGGCCCGCGGCGTCGATGATCGCCTGCGCGTGCATGCGGCCGGGGTGACGGGTGAGGCGCTCGATGGGGCCGGAGACGGACACGGCGGCCACCACGCGGTTGGAGGGGCCGCGCACCGGCGCGGAGACGGACGCGACGCCGGGCTCGCGCTCGCCGATGGACTGGGCCCAGCCGCGGCGGCGCACACCGGACAGCGCCGTCGCCGTGAAGCGGGCGCCCTGGAGACCGCGGTGGAGGCGCTCCGGCTCCTCCCAGGCCATCAGGATCTGGGCCGAGGAGCCGGCCTTCATGGTGAGCGTGGAGCCGACCGGGACCGTGTCCCTGAGGCCCGACAGACGCTCCGCCGCGGCCACGCAGATACGCATGTCGCCCTGGCGGCGGTAGAGCTGGGCGCTCTCGCCCGTGACGTCGCGCAGGTGGGTGAGGACCGGGCCCGCCGTGGCGAGCAGGCGGTCCTCGCCGGCCGCCGCGGCCAGTTCGGCCAGGCGCGGGCCGAGAATGAAACGGCCCTGCATGTCGCGCGCCACCATACGGTGGTGTTCCAGCGCCACGGCCAGGCGGTGGGCCGTGGGTCGTGCCAGTCCGGTCGCACCGACCAACCCCGCGAGGGTGGCCGGGCCGGACTCCAGAGCGCTCAGGACGAGGGCCGCCTTGTCCAGAACGCCGACGCCGCTACTGTTGTCCATGACACGATACTCCCGTCTCACTCTGTGAAACGCAAGTTCAATTTTCCATGGAACGCGCGACCCTGGACGGCAGGAAGTCACAACGGCCCGTGACGAAAGGGCCTGGTGGCGGCTGCCCGGAAGCACAGGGGTGCGGGCACCGCTTCCCCAAGATCTCTAGTTGGGTCGGCGCTTCGTCGCCGACCGAAGGGAAAGCGATGGGTAGGACACTCGCGGAGAAGGTCTGGGACGACCACGTCGTCCGGCGCGCCGAGGGCGAGCCCGACCTCCTCTTCATCGATCTGCACCTGCTGCACGAGGTGACCAGCCCGCAGGCCTTCGACGGCCTCCGCAAGAGCGGCCGCCCGGTGCGGCGGCTCGACCTGACCATCGCCACCGAGGACCACAACACCCCCACGCTCGACATCGACAAGCCCATCGCGGACCCGGTCTCCCGGGCCCAGCTGGAGACGCTCCGCAAGAACTGCGCGGAGTTCGGCGTCCGGCTGCACCCGCTGGGCGACGTCGAGCAGGGCGTCGTGCACGTCGTCGGCCCGCAGCTCGGCCTGACCCAGCCCGGCACCACCGTGGTCTGCGGCGACTCGCACACCTCCACGCACGGCGCCTTCGGCGCGCTGGCCTTCGGCATCGGCACCTCCCAGGTCGAGCACGTGCTGGCCACCCAGACGCTGCCCATGGCCCGCCCGAAGACCATGGCGATCACCGTCGACGGCGAACTGCCCGACGGCGTCACCGCCAAGGACCTGATCCTGGCGATCATCGCGAGGATCGGCACCGGCGGCGGCCAGGGCTACGTCCTGGAGTACCGGGGCGAGGCCATCGAGAAGCTCTCGATGGAGGCCCGCATGACCATCTGCAACATGTCGATCGAGGCCGGCGCCCGTGCGGGCATGATCGCCCCCGACGAGACCACCTTCGCCTACCTCCAGGGCCGCCCGCACGCCCCCGAGGGCGCCGACTGGGACGCGGCCGTCGCGTACTGGAAGACGCTGCGCACGGACGACGACGCCCAGTTCGACGCCGAGGTGGTCATCGAGGCCGCCGAGCTGGCGCCGTTCGTCACCTGGGGCACCAACCCGGGGCAGGGCGCTCCGCTTTCCGCGGCCGTCCCCGACCCGGCTTCGTACGAGGACGCCTCGGAGCGGTTCGCCGCCGAAAAGGCCCTGGAGTACATGGGCTTGGAGGCCGGTCAGCCGCTGCGCTCCATCAACGTGGACACCGTCTTCGTGGGTTCCTGCACCAACGGCCGCATCGAGGACCTGCGCGCCGCCGCCGAGATCGTCAAGGACCGCAAAGTCGCCGACGGCGTACGCATGCTGGTCGTCCCGGGCTCCGCGCGGGTCGGTCTGCAGGCCGTCTCCGAGGGCCTGGACGTGGTCTTCAAGGAGGCCGGCGCCGAATGGCGGCACGCGGGCTGCTCGATGTGCCTGGGCATGAACCCGGACCAGCTGGCCCCGGGCGAGCGCTCCGCGTCCACCTCCAACCGCAACTTCGAGGGGCGCCAGGGCAAGGGCGGCCGCACCCACCTGGTGTCGCCGCAGGTCGCGGCCGCGACGGCGGTCCTGGGCCACCTGGCCTCCCCGGCCGACCTGTCCGCCGCCGACGTCCCCACGCCCGCTGGAGTCTGAGAGTCATGGAAGCGTTCACCAAGCACACCGGCCGGGCCGTCCCGCTGCGCCGCAGCAACGTCGACACCGACCAGATCATCCCCGCCCACTGGCTCAAGAAGGTGACCCGGGACGGGTTCGAGGACGGGCTCTTCGAGGCCTGGCGCAAGGACCCGGAGTTCGTGCTCAACCGGCCCGAGCGCGAGGGTGCCACCGTCCTGGTCGCGGGTCCCGACTTCGGCACCGGCTCCTCCCGCGAGCACGCCGTCTGGGCCCTGCAGAACTACGGCTTCAAGACCGTGATCTCCTCCCGCTTCGCCGACATCTTCCGTGGCAACTCGCTGAAGAACGGCCTGCTCACGGTGGTCCTCGACCAGAAGACCGTGGACGCGCTGTGGGAGCTGGTGGAGAAGGACCCGCAGGCCGAGATCACCGTCGACCTGGAGGCCCGCGAGGTCCGTGCCGAGGGCGTCACCGCCTCCTTCGAGCTGGACGAGAACTCCCGCTGGCGCCTGCTGAACGGGCTGGACGACATCTCGATCACCCTCCGGAACGAGGCGGACATCGCCGCGTACGAGGCGAAGCGCCCGTCGTTCAAGCCGCAGACCGTCCAGGTCTGAGCGCCCGGAGCCCCCACGAGCCTCCCGGGGGCTCCACAAGGTCGAGTTTCGGCCACCCAACACACCCGCCGTACCCCCGATCAGCCCGATCGGGGGTACGGCCGTTTCCGGATCCGTCCGCGGCCGCCCGTGACGGACGTGGCGCACAACTTCCCACGTTAGAGGCGTGGTTGCCGGGGTACGCAAGGTCCTGAGGACCGGTTCCCGAAGGTGCCAGGAAGGCCGTTCGAGGCGGCAGTTGCCCCCTGCGCAGGCGACAACTCGCCCCAGATGGCACAATCTGTGCATGGAACACGACGGCCAACTCGAGCTCTATACGGCGGTCGCGTCCCGGCTCAAGGAAGCGCACACAAGAGTGCGCGCACTGCAAGTCCCGGAGGGCGTACGGATGGCGCTGACCCGGAAGCTGCTGGTCATTACGGCCGCGGCCAAACACGATCTCGCCGGTGCGGCAAGGCGCCTGGATCGGTTCACCGCCGACCTCGACGCGGGTCGATTCCCCGAAGAGGAAGGCTGAACCGGCCGGGACAGCCCGAGTCCGTTGCGGCACAAGGGTGATTAGCCCGTTTCGTGTTTGATTTGCGGTATATATCTGCCTAACGTGCGAAAAAGCTTGAACACATTCGTTCTGGCGATGTCTCCGAAGGGGAAGACGTGAACAAGGCGCAGCTCGTAGAAGCGATTGCCGACAAGGTCGGCGGCCGGCAGCAGGCCGCCGACGCTGTCGACGCGGTCCTGGACGCCCTCGTCCGTGCGGTCGTGGCGGGCGACCGGGTCTCGGTCACCGGCTTCGGTTCCTTCGAGAAGGTCGACCGCCCGGCCCGTTACGCCCGCAACCCGCAGACGGGCGAGCGGGTTCGGGTCAAGAAGACCTCGGTGCCGCGCTTCCGCGCGGGCCAGGGCTTCAAGGACCTGGTGAGCGGCTCGAAGAAGCTTCCGAAGAACGACATCGCGGTCAAGAAGGCCCCCAAGGGCAGCCTGTCAGGACCGCCGCCCACCATCTCCAAGGCCGCGGGCAAGAAGGCCGCCGCCAAGAAGGCCACGGGCGCCGCGAAGAAGGCCGCGGGCGCGGCCAAGAAGACGTCGGCGGCGGCGAAGAAGACCACCGCGAAGAAGACCACCGGAGCGGCGAAGACGACGGCGAAGAAGACCACCGCCAAGAAGTCCGCGGCCAAGACCACCACGGCGGCGGCGAAGAAGACCGCGGCGAAGAAGGCCCCCGCGAAGAAGGCGACCGCCAAGAAGGCCCCGGCCAAGAAGTCGACGGCCCGCAAGACCACCGCCAAGAAGGCCACCGCCCGCAAGAAGTAGCAGGCGGCACCCGCGGCAGCGGGCGAACGGGCACAGGGCACTCACGCGCCGGGCCGGACTCCCTCTCGGAGTCCGGCCCGCGGCGTGTCCGGGACCCGTCGGACGGGCCCCGCCGGTCAGAACGTGTACAGGGTCACCAGCGTGATCCGGCGCCCCGCGCCCGAGTCCCCGCCCGCGCCCGACCCCGCACCCGAGCCCGCCCCCGCACCCGCACCCGCGCCCGTCTCCTCGGTCTCGATCCGCACCCGCTGCCCGGGCCGCAGCAGCCTGAGGCCCCCCGCGTCGAACGCCGCCGCGTCGAAGGGCACGGGCGTCCCGTCGTCGAGCAGCACCTGCCCGCTGCGGCTTTCGGGGTCGTACGTGTACGCGGTCGCCTGCATGCCGGCAGCCTACTGCCCGGCGATCAGCAACCGCGCCGCCACCGCGGCCGTACGGGGACCCAGCCCGAGCGCCAGCGCGGAGCGGAGATCACCGCCGGTGTCGACGTCCTGCCGTACGGAATCCACCGCGTCGAGACGCAGTTCCACCGCGCCGGACGCCCGGTGGCGGGCCCGTGAATCCGTACCGAATGCGGGCGCCAATTCCCGGCCGGGCGCCACGGCCAGCAAGGTGGTGCCGATTCCGGCCGCGTCCGGGAGAAAGGCACGGGGGAATTCCGCGGCCGCGGCCAGTACCCGCGCCAATTCGGCCGGCCGCAGCGCGGGAAGATCGGCGTTGAGCGCGGCCACCGGGCTTTCCGGCCGGGCCGCCCGTACCATGGCCGCCCCGTGCGCCAGCGCGGCGTTCAGGCCACCGCCGGGCTCGTCCGCGACGACGCCCGCGCCGAGCGCCGCCAGCTCCCGTCCGGCCCGCGCGTCGTCCGTGACGACTGCCACATCCGCGACCGCCGGGCAGGCCAGCGCGGCTGCCACGGTGTCCTGTGCGAACGCCAGCGCGAGCCCCGGCCGCACCCCGTCGTGCGCGGTGTCCGACAGCCTGCTCTTGGCCCGGGCGAGGGCCTTCACGGGTACGACCAAGGTCCACTGCACGAGCGTTCCGTCCTTCTCTCGTCGCCGTCATTGTCACCTGCGAGACCTGGCGGTTCACTCTTCGGGGCGTACGGTGTTCTCGACAGACGGGCGGCCCGGGGCGACACTTGTCCGGCCCCAGGCCCTGGAGGAAAGGTGTCAGCGTGCCCCGCCGCAGAATCGGCTTCTGGTACCGCTTGGCCGCGGTGATCTGCAAACCGCCGCTGGTGGTTCTGATCAAGCGGGACTGGCGGGGAATGGAGAACATTCCGGCCGAGGGTGGATTTATCACCGCCGTGAACCACAATTCGCACGTGGACCCCTTCGCGTACGCGCACTACCAGTACAACACCGGGCGCGTCCCGCGATTCCTGGCGAAGAGCGGTCTTTTCAGGAAGGGCTTCGTCGGCGCCGCGATGCGGGGGACCGGACAGATCCCCGTCTACCGCGAGAGCACGGACGCGCTGAGCGCGTTCAGGGCCGCGATCGACGCCGTGGAACGCGGCGAGTGCGTCGCGTTCTACCCCGAGGGCACCCTCACCCGCGACCCGGACGGCTGGCCGATGACCGCCAAGACCGGTGCCGCGCGCGTCGCCCTGCAGACCAAGTGCCCGGTGATCCCGGTCGCCCAGTGGGGCTGCAACGAACTGCTGCCGCCGTACGCCAAGAAGCCCAGCCTCCTGCCGCGCAAGACCCACCAGGTGCTGGCCGGCCCGCCGGTCGACCTGTCGCGGTTCTACGGCAAGGAGATGACCACGGAGGTGCTGAAGGAGGCCACCGAGGTCATCATGGCCGCCGTCACCCGCCAGCTGGAGGAGATCCGCGGCGAGAAGGCACCCGAGACCCCCTACGACCCGCGCCGCGAGCGGATCGAGCAGCGGCGCCGCACCCAGCAGGCGAAGTCGCAGGCGGCGCCCCCGCGCACCCATGGACCGCAGGCAGAAGGGCAGAGCACGTGAGCAAGCCGGTCAAGGCGGCCGTCTTCGGCACCGGATCCTGGGGCACCGCCTTCGGCACGGTCCTCGCCGACGCGGGCTGCGAGGTCACCCTCTGGGGGCGCCGCGCCGCACTCGCCGACGCCGTCAACTCCACCCGCACCAACCCGGACTACCTGCCCGGCGTGGAACTCCCCGAGAACCTGCGGGCCACCACCGACGCCGCCGAGGCCGCGCGGGACGCCGACTTCACCGTCCTCGCCGTCCCCTCCCAGACGCTGCGCGCGGGCCTCGCCGACTGGACGCCCCTGCTGGCGCCCGGCACCGTCCTGGTGTCGCTCATGAAGGGCGTCGAACTCGGCTCCGCGATGCGGATGAGCGAGGTGATCGGGGACGTCGCCAAGGTCGGCCCCGAGCGCATCGCCGTGGTCACCGGACCCAACCTGGCCCGCGAGATCGCCGCGCGCATGCCGGCCGCCGCCGTGGTCGCGTGCCCCGACGAGTCCGTCGCCCAGCGTCTCCAGGCCGCCTGCCACACGCCGTACTTCCGCCCCTACACCAACACCGACGTCGTCGGCTGCGAACTGGGCGGCGCCGTGAAGAACGTGATCGGGCTCGCCGTCGGCATCGCGGACGGCATGGGCCTCGGCGACAACGCCAAGGGCTCCCTCATCACCCGCGGCCTCGCCGAGACCACCCGCCTCGGAGTCGCCCTCGGGGCCGACCCGCTGACCTTCTCCGGCCTGGCCGGACTCGGCGACCTGGTGGCGACCTGCTCCTCGCCGCTGTCCCGCAACCACACCTTCGGCACCAACCTCGGCAAGGGCATGACCCTTCAGGAGACCATCGCGGTCACCAGGCAGACCGCCGAGGGCGTCAAGTCCTGCGAGTCGGTGCTGGACCTGGCCCGCAGGCACGGCGTCGACATGCCGATCACCGAGACGGTCGTCGCCATCGTGCACGAGGGCAAGCCCCCGGTGGTCGCCGTGAAGGAACTGATGTCGCGCAGCGCGAAGCCCGAACGACGCTGAGCGACACCCCCGGAACCCGGTGGAACTCGGGCGCCACGCGGCCCCGCCGACGCTGTCTCGAGGCACCGCGGGCGGGTACTCTCAACGCGATATGAGCACCGAGAACCTCCCCCAGAACCCTGAGCAGAGCCCCCAGCGGCCGCCCCGCAAGCCGCGGGTGGCCGTCGTGTTCGGCGGGCGCAGCTCCGAACACGGGATCTCCGTGGTCACCGCCGGCGCCGTCCTCGCGGCCATCGACCGGACGCGCTACGAGGTCCTGCCGATCGGCATCACCAGGGACGGCCGCTGGGCCCTCACCGCCGACGAACCGGAACGCATGGCGATCACCGAACGCCGTACGCCCGACGTCGAGGAACTGGCCGAGTCGACCGAGGGCGGAGTGCTGCTGCCCGTCGACCCCGCCAACCGCGAGGTCGTCTACAGCGAACCGGGCTCGGTGCCCAAGGCGCTGGGCGAGGTCGACGTCGTCTTCCCCGTGCTGCACGGCCCCTACGGCGAGGACGGCACCCTCCAGGGCCTGCTGGAGCTGTCCGGGGTGCCCTACGTCGGCGCGGGCGTCCTCGCCTCCGCCGTCGGCCAGGACAAGGAGTACATGAAGGCGGTCTTCACCTCCTACGGGCTGAAGGTCGGCCCGTACGCGGTGATCCGCCCCCGCGAGTGGGAGCAGGACCGTTCCGGCGCCCGCAAGAAGATCGTCGACTTCGCCGGCGAGCACGGCTGGCCGCTGTTCGTGAAGCCCGCCCGCGCGGGCTCCTCCATCGGCATCACCAAGGTCGACGACCTCTCCGGCCTCGACGAGGCGATCGAGGAGGCCCGCCGCCACGACCCGAAGATCCTGGTCGAGGCGGCGCTGCTGGGCCGGGAGATCGAGTGCGGGGTGCTGGAGTTCGAGGACGGCCCCCGGGCCTCCGTCCCGGCCGAGATCCCGCCGCCCTCGGAGCACGCGTACTACGACTTCGAGGCCAAGTACATCGACTCCACCCCCGGCATCGTGCCGGCCCCGCTCACGGCCGAGGAGACCGCCGAGGTCCAGCGCCTGGCCGTCGCGGCGTTCGACGCGGCCTCCTGCGAGGGGCTGGTGCGCGCGGACTTCTTCCTCACCGAGGACGACGAGTTCGTCATCAACGAGATCAACACCATGCCCGGCTTCACGCCGATCTCCATGTACCCGCAGATGTGGCAGGCGAGCGGGGTGAGCTACCCGGAGCTGGTGGACCGGCTGGTCCAGGCGGCGCTGCGGCGGTCCACGGGACTGCGCTGACGCGTTTCGCGCCGTGACCGCAGAGAAGGCGACTCCCTCGGGGGTCGCCTTCTCGCAGTATGATCAGCGGGTTTCCTGGCCGGTCCGGGAACCGTCGTCCGCTTGCCGTCGTCTGCCGAGGAACAGCACGCGGCGGCGATCAACGGGACGGGACCGAGCGGCGGTGAGGGGGCGGGAGCTAGAGATGAACGACCGGACAGGTCAGGGTGCGGGTGATGCCGTCCACTTGCTGGACCTTGGCGACCACCATGCGGCCCAGTTCGTCGACGGTGTCCGACTGGGCGCGGACGATGACGTCGTAGGGTCCTGTCACGTCCTCGGCCTGGATCACGCCGGGGAGCTTGCTGATCGTCTCGGCGACGGTCGACGCCTTGCCGACCTCGGTCTGGATCAGAATGTACGCCTGTACCACGGAACCTCCAGAGCGGCCACGAGGATCATGTGGGGAAAAGGAACGCCACGGTATCGCGTAGCCGCTCTCCGAGGGGAGACCCGCGGGCCGCGGGCCTCGCGCGTCGGGGTGCCGGGTGGACACGAGTTGACGATCACGCCGACCGTGGCGACGGTCATTTCGACCGTAACGAGGACACAGATGACGCGCGACCGGGCACGGGCACGGACACGGACAGGGACAGGGACGGAAGGGGAGCCAAGGCGATGAAGGGCACTGTTGGTGAGCTGGGGGAGTTCGGGCTCATCAGGGAGCTCACCTCCCGTCTCACCACCACCCCCGCGGTCCGGGTCGGACCCGGCGACG
The DNA here is from genome assembly GCF_042730645.1 of Streptomyces sp. NPDC059906. Classification (NCBI taxonomy): domain Bacteria; kingdom Bacillati; phylum Actinomycetota; class Actinomycetes; order Kitasatosporales; family Streptomycetaceae; genus Streptomyces; species Streptomyces sp. NPDC059906. The sequence continues at coordinate 36,474 of NZ_JBHWKU010000043.1, read as the reverse complement.
ACGCCGCGGTGGTGGCCGCGCCCGACCGCAGGGTGGTGGCCAGCACCGACATCCTCGTCGAGGGGCGGCACTTCCGCCGTGACTGGTCCACCGCGTACGACGTGGGCCGCAAGGCGGCGGCGCAGAACCTGGCCGACATCGCGGCCATGGGCGCCGTGCCGACCGCGCTGCTGCTCGGCCTGGTCGTGCCCGCCGAACTGCCGGTGACCTGGCCGACCGAGCTGATGGACGGGCTGCGCGACGAGTGCCAGGTCGCGGGCGCCTCCGTGGTCGGCGGCGACGTGGTGCGCGGCGACACCATCACCGTCTCCATCACCGCGCTGGGCGACCTGCGCAACCAGGAGCCCGTCACCCGCGGCGGCGCCCAGCCCGGCGACCTCGTCGCGGTGACCGGCTGGCTCGGCTGGTCCGCGGCCGGGTTCGCCGTACTGTCCCGGGGCTTCCGCTCACCGCGCGCCTTCGTCGAGGCCCACCGCCGCCCCGAGCCGCCGTACCACGCGGGTCCGGCCGCCGCGGGCCTGGGCGCCACCGCCATGTGCGACGTGAGCGACGGGCTGATCGCCGACCTGGGGCACATCGCCGAGGCCAGCAAGGTCCGGATCGACGTGCGCTCCGGGCAGATCGACATCCCGTCCCAGATGAACGACATCGGGCAGGCCGTCGGCGTCGACCCCATGCAGTGGGTGCTCACCGGGGGCGAGGACCACGCGATCGTGGCGACCTTCCCGCCGGACGTGAAGCTCCCCGCCCGCTGGAAGGTCATCGGCGAGGTCCTCAACCCCTCCGCACTGCCCCAGGTGACGGTCGACGGCGCCCCCTGGACCAGCAAGGGCGGCTGGGACCACTTCGGCGGGGACGTGGAGTCGTGACCGCGCCGACCCCGCCCGTGCCCCCGCCCCTGGTGCTCACCGTGGCGGGCTCCGACTCCGGCGGCGGCGCCGGGATCCAGGCCGACCTGAAGACGATGCTCGCCCTGGGCACCCACGGCATGAGCGTCCTCACCGCGGTCACCGCGCAGAACTCCCGCGGCGTGCAGGGCGCCTGGGAACTGCCCGTGGAGGCGGTGCGCGCCCAGTACCGCAGCGTCGTGGACGACATCGGCGTGCAGGCGGTCAAGACCGGGATGCTCTCCTCCGCCGAACTCGTCGAGGCGGTCGCCGCATTGCTGGCCGGCACCGACGCGCCCGCCGTCGTCGACCCGGTCGGCGTCTCCAAGCACGGGGACGCGCTGCTCGCCGCCTCGGCCCTGGAGTCGGTCCGCACCAAACTCCTGCCGGTCGCCACCGTCGCCACGCCCAACCTCGACGAGGTCGCCCAACTCACCGGCGTACGCGTCGAGTCCGAAACGGATCTGCGCCGGGCCGCGGCGGCCGTCCTCGCGTTCGGACCGCGCTGGGTGCTGATCAAGGGCGGCCATCTGGCAGGTGACGCCGTCGACCTGCTCACCGACGGCTCCGAGGAGCACTGGCTGCGCGCCCCCCGCCTCGACAACCGGCACACGCACGGCACGGGCTGCACCCTCGCCTCCGCCGTGGCCTGCGGGCTGGCGAAGGGGCAGTCGGTGCCGGAGGCGGTGAGAGCGGCCAAGGAGTACGTCACCGGGGCGATCACGGCCGGGTTCCCGCTGGGCGGCGGCATCGGACCGGTGGACCACGGCTGGGCGCTCAGGCGGGATACTCCCTGAGCTCGATGCCGGTGGCCGCCTTCTCCGTGAGCCGCTTGAAGAAGCCGGCCATCAGGCGGTGGCTGAGCAGCCGGTACATGCGGTCCCGGCTGCGGATACGGCGCTCGGTGGGCGGGGCGAAGAACGGGCCCGCGTTGCCGGAGATCTTCTGGCAGCCCTTGGCGAAGTCCCGGATCCGGGCCTCGTACTCGGCGAACGCGGTGTGGTGGTCGCCGCCCGCCAGGGCGAGTTCACCGGCGAGGACGTACGCGCCGACGATCGCCACGCCCGTGCCCATGCCGCCCATGGTGGCGCCGTACCCGGCGTCGCCGAGCAGGGCGACTCGCCCCTTGGTGAGCCGGTCGACGTGGATCTGCGCGATCGCGTCGAAGTACAGGTCGTCGGCCTCCTCCAACGCCGTCAGCACGGTCGGCGCCTCCCAGCCCATCCCCGCGAACCGCTCCCGCAGGATCCGTTTCTGCGCGGCCACGTCCCCGCGGTCGTACGCCAGCCGCTCCGAGCGGAACACCAGGAGGGCGCCCGCGCGCTCGGGGTCGCCGTCGTAGTTGCCGACGCAGACCGCGCGGCCCGGCTCGCTGTACAGGCGGCCGACGCGGTCGAGGCCCAGGTGGTTGGGGATGCCGAAGCCGGCCACGTAGTGGTCCTGGAAGCGCAGGTGGCGGGACTCGTCGCCGAAGACCAGACGACGGGTGTGCGAGTGCAGTCCGTCGGCGCCGACGACGAGGTCGAAGCGGCGGGGCGCGCCGTGCTCGAAGGCGACGTCCACTCCGTCCCCGGTGTCGGTGAGCGTGTCGACCGAGTCGCCGAAGACGTACTCGACGGTGCCCTCGGTGCGTTCGTGGAGGATCTTCGCCAGTTCGCCGCGGAAGATCTCGACGTCACCGCTCATCAGCCCGGCGGGCAGCTCCACGCGCGGGACGCCGTCGGCGTCGACGACGGTCTGCCGGCCCATGTGGGTCTGGCGGGCGTGGATCTCGTCCCAGACGCCCATCTCGGTCAGCACCCTGCGGTGCACATGCCCCCGGAAGTCGACGGCGAAGCCGTCCCCGCGCAGTGCGGGCGCCTTCTCGACGACGGTGACCCTGGCGCCGTACCGGGCGAGACAGAGGGCGAGGGCGGGTCCGGCGACGCCGGCGCCGGAGACGAGGACGGTGAGGTGGCCGAGGCGGTGTGTGTGCGTCATGGCAGAGAGCCTCGGCGGCACCGCTTACCGTCCGCGTACGGTTCGCGTACCGCGGGCTGACGGGGCCTGACGGGGGCTGACCGCGGGAGCCGCGGGTATGGCTCGCGGGGCGGGCCGCGGCCGTGCGCGAGGGCCGTCGTCGCCCAGGCAGTGTCCCCGGAGCTGTCGGAGCTGTCGGAGCGGCCGTGGCTGTCGCAGGTGGACGGTCGTCCGTGTACGGGCACCTACCGCCCGCTCACCGCCGCCGCCCGCTGCCTCCGCCCCCGCTCGAAGGCGCGGTCGTACGCCTCGGCGTCGAGCCGTGCGCGGACCTCCCGCTCGGCGCGGGCGGCGTCGGGGTCGCCCGGAGCCGGGGCGCCGCGCAGGCCCGTGGCGGCACCCAGGAGTTCGGCGGCGCGTTCGGCGGACGGGGCGACGGTCGCCAGGGACTCGGCGGCCTCCGCCAGGGCGAGCACGTCGGGGGAGTCGAGGGCGAGCACGCGGGCCTGCTCCAGCCAGCCGCCCGCGGTCTCCGTGTCGCCCTCCGCGCAGGCCGTGCGGCCCAGGCCCACCAGGATGCGGACCGACTCGCCGGTACTGAACCAGTTGTCGGCGCACAACCGCAGCGCGTCCTCGTACTCCACGCGCGCGCGTGCCGTGTCGCCACAGAGCCGGGCCACGTCGCCGAGACCCCGCCGGGCACTCGCCACCTTGTCACCGGCCCCCACCGAGCGGGCGAGGGCCGCGGAGTGCGTGAAGTGCCGGGCGGCCTCCTCGGTCTCGCCCCGGTGCAGCAGCACGAGCGCGCGCGAGCGCAGCAGGTCCGCGGTCTCCTCGGGCGACCCCAGCTCCCGGACGTGTGCCAAGCCCTCGTCGAGGAGTTCCAGCGCACGGTCGTACGCGCCGCGCCGGTTGGCGAAACCGCCCAGCGGGTCGAGGCAGTTGGCCATGCCCCAGCGGTCCCCGGTGGCGCGGAAGCCGGCCAGGGACCGGGCGAACGCGGCCTCTGCCTCGGCCGCCCGGCCCCCGAACAGCTCCTGGTAGCCGATACCCATGTCGAGCAGGGCGAGCCCCCAGGGCCCCTTCCCGACCTGAACCCTCGGCAGGGCGTCCGCCACCAGCGTGGGACCGCAGGTGAGCGAGTGCAGGACGACCGTGAACGGCAGCCGCAACGGCCGGTCCAGCGACGCCATCAGCGCCGACACCTGCGCGAGCCGCCCGGCCTCGGTCGGGTCGCCGTCCCCCTCCCCCTCCCCGTCCTCGTCTCCGTCCCCGGAGACCGCGTTCATCGCGCACAGCGCGTACTCCTCGGCCAGTCCCTCGGGCGGCTTCTCGCCGACCGCCGTCATCAGCGCGCGGGCCCGCGGCACCTGTTCGCCGTGCAGACCGCGCAGCCAGTGGAACCAGGTGAGGGCGGCCATGAGCCGCAGGGCCTCGCGCGGGCCGGTCTCCGTGAGGTGCCGCTGGGCCGCGTCCAGGTTGCCCCGCTCGGCGGCGAGCCGGGACAGCCAGGGCAACTGGCCGCCCGTGCGCAGATGCGGCTCCGCCCGCTCCGCCAGGTCCAGGAAGTACGCCGCGTGCCCGTCACGCAGACCGTCCCGGCCCGTCAGGCCCTCGGCCGCGAACGCGCGGAGCGTCTCCAGCATCCGGTAGCGGCCCTCGGACAGGTGCTCCAGGAGCGACTTCTCCACCAGCGAGGCGAGCAGGTCCTCCGGATGCGGCACGCCGCACACCGCCTCCACGGCCTCCAGCGTGGCGCCCCCGGTGAAGACCGTCAGCCGCCGGGCCAGCTCCCGCTCCTCCTCGTCCAGCAGCTCCCAGCTCCACTCGACGACGGCGCGCAGCGTGCGGTGGCGGGGCGCCTTGGCACGGTCGCCCCGGTTCAGCAGCCGGAAACGGTCGTCCAGCCGGTCGGCCAGCTCGTCCGGTGCGAGGGTACGCAGCCGGGCCGCCGCCAGCTCGATGGCCAGGGGCAGCCCGTCCAGGGCCGCGCAGATCTCCGGCACGCGCGCGTGGCCGTCGAACCCGGGGCGCACCGCGCGGGCGCGTTCCAGGAAGAGTTCGGCCGACGGGCGCGGCGGCAGCGGCGGAACCGTCACCAGCGCCTCGCCGGTGACCCGGAGGCTCTCCCGGCCGGTGGCGAGGACCCGTACGCCCGGGCAGGCGCCCAGCAGCAGCGCGGCCAGTGCGGCCGCCGCGTCGACGAGGTGCTCGCAGTTGTCGAGCACGAGCAGCACCTCGCGGTCCTCCAGGGCGGTCAGCAGCCGCTCCGTGGCGTCCGCGCCCGCGGTGCGGAAACCCTCGCGCACACCGAGTGCGGTGAGCACGGCGTACGGGATCTGCCCGCCCTCCGTGAGCGGCGCCAGCTCGACGAAGCAGACGTCCGCCGGGGAGTCCGGCCCGTCCCACCGGCCCGCCGCCTCGATCGCGAGCCGCGTCTTGCCGGTGCCGCCGGGGCCGGTGAGCGTGACCAGGCGCGCGTCGGCGAACAGGGCGGCGATGCGGTCCAGCTCGGCGTCCCGGCCGACGCAGCGGGTCAGCTGGGCGGGCAGCCGGGGCCTGCGCGCGGCGGTGGGGGTGTGGCCCCGGAGCAGTTCACGGTGGAGGGCGGACAGCTCGGGCGACGGGTCGGCACCGAGTTGCTCGGCCAGGGTGCGCCGCGCCTCCTCGTACACCGTCAGGGCCTCGGCGGGACGCCCGCCCGAGTGCAGGGCTCGCATCAGCTGCCCGTACAGCCGCTCGCTCAAGGGATGCGCCGACAGCAGCGCCCGCAGCTCGGGCACCAGCTCCGGGCCGCCCCCGAGCGCCAGGTCCGCCTCGACCCGGTCCTGTACGGCGGTCAGCCGCAGCTCGGTGAGCCGGGCCGCCGCGGCGGGCACCTCCGGCAGGTCGGGCAGCGCGGGGCCGCGCCAGAGCGCGAGCGCCTCACGCAACCCGGCCGCCGCGCGCGCGTGATCCCCGGCGGCGAGAGCGGCACGCCCTTCACCGCACAGGCGCTCGAACGTGTGGCTGTCGACGGAATCCGGCGCCGTGACGACGCGGTACCCGGCGCCGCCGCCCTCGACGGGGGTGTGCGGAGCGAGCCGCGTGCGAAGGCGTGAGATCTGCGACTGCAGGGCGTTCGCGGCGCCGGCGGGCGGCTCGCCGCCGTACAGGCCGTCGATCAGCCGGGCCGCCGAGACCGTGCGGCCGGCGTCGAGGAGCAGGAGTGTCAGCAGTGCTCGGGGCCGGGGGCCGCCGGGGTCGACGGGGGTGCCGTCGTCGGTGCGGATGTCCAGGGGGCCGAGGATCCCGAAGCGCATTCCCGGGATTCTGGCACGGGGGGGGAAAGGGCGCGGACCAGGGAGCCGGACGGATCCGGACGGCTCCGGACGGCTCTGGACACGGCAAAAAGCCGGCCCACACGAGGTGGACCGGCTCCCTACAGCGGACCAGGCAGTGGCCGCGCGCTCAGCTGATGCGTCAGCGCGAGACCTTGCCGGCCTTGATGCACGAGGTGCAAGCGTTCACGCGCTTCGGCGTCCCGCCCACCACGGTACGCACACGCTGGATGTTCGGGTTCCAGCGACGGGACGTACGGCGGTGCGAGTGCGAGATGTTGTTGCCGAAGCCCGGCCCCTTGCCGCAGACGTCGCAGTTGGCAGCCACGGGTCACTCCAAAGACTTCAGATGCACTTACGGTTGATCCCGGCATGCCGGGATCAAGCTCTCGGACTCGCGAACGGGCCGGGATCTGAGTGGCGGTGCCAGGGGGATGGCCCGATCGGGATCGGGCAACCGGAGCAGCATACAACGACTGCTCCCGTACAACGAAACTACCACGGCAGCTCAGGGGCCCGTCCCGGCCCTCTTCCGGTGGGCGGCCCTCCAAGGTCTACGCTGCCTGCCACGTCCGCAGCTCAGGGAGGCGCAGGTGGCGCAGGTGCCGCAGAGGTTCTTCGACGCTCTGGCGGTGCGTACCTGGTGCGGTCTGTCGCTGCGCGCGCTGGGCCGGGCGCGCGAGGAGATCGACGCGATCAACGTCTATCCCGTCGCCGACGGGGACACCGGCACGAACCTCTACCTGACCGTCGAGTCGGCCTTCGCCGCGGTGGAGGCCGTCTTCGCGGCCCACGAGGTGGACGGGGCGGTCCGGGACGCGGACGGCGGGCCCTCGCTGGCCGACGCCGTCGGTGCCATGGCGCACGGCGCGCTGATCGGCGCGCGGGGCAACTCCGGCACGATCCTCGCCCAGCTGCTGCGCGGCATGGCCCAGGTGCTCGCCGCGCGGGGTGACTTTGGCCATACCGAGGACGCCGGACTGCGGCTGGCCCTGCGGCACGCCGCCGCCTGCGCCCGGCAGGCCGTGGCCCACCCGGTCGAGGGCACCGTCCTGACCGTCGCCTCGGCCGCCGCCGACGCGGCCGACGGGGCCGGGGGCAACTGCGCCGAGGTGGCCCGCGCCGCCTACGAGGGGGCCCGCGCGGCGCTCGCCGCCACTCCGGGCCAGCTGCCCGCCCTGGAGCGCGCCGGAGTGGTCGACGCGGGCGGCCACGGCCTGGTGACGGTCCTCGCGGCCCTGGTGGAGACGTTCACCGGCCGGGCGCCGGGACCGGTCGCCGTGCCGCACGCGCGCGTGGAGCACGGTGGCGGGGGCCCCGCGGCGGGGGAGTGTGCCACGGAGGGCGACGAGAGCGGTCCCGCCTTCGAGGTGATCTACCTCCTGGAGGCCGAGGACACGGCCGTGGCCCGGCTGCGGCAGCGGCTCGACGCCCTCGGGGACTCGCTCGTCGTGGTCGGCGGCGACGGGCTGTGGAACGTCCACGTGCACGTCGACGACGCGGGCGCCGCCGTGGAGGCCGGCGTCGAGGCCGGCCGGCCGTACCGGATCCGCATCACCCACTTCGGGCACGGCGACGCGCACACCGCGGGGACCGAGCGCCCGCCCCGGGAACGGGCCCAGCGCGCCGTGGTGGCCGTCGTACCGGGGGAGGGCCTGGCGGGGCTGTACGCCGAGGCCGGCGCGACCACCCTGCTCGCGCGCCCCGGGGAGCCGCCCGCGAGCGGCGAGCTGGTCCAGGCGGTCCGGCGGGCGCACGCGCGCGAGGTGGTGCTGCTGCCCAACGACGCCGAGCTGCGCCACACCGCCGCCGCGGCGGCCGAGCAGGCGCGCACCGAGGGCATCCGCGTCGCCCTCATCCCGACCCGTTCCGCGGTGCAGGGCATCGCCGCGCTCGCCGTGCACGCGCCCGAGCGGCGCTTCGACGAGGACGTGGTGGCCATGACCTCGGCGGCCGGCGCCACCCGCCACGCCGAGGTCACCGTCGCCGAACGCCAGTCCTGGACCACGGCCGGCATCTGCCAGGCCGGGGACGTGCTCGGCCTCATCGACGGCGACGTGGCCGTGATCGGCGCCGATGTCTCGGAGGTCGCCGCCACCGTCCTGGACCGCATGCTGTCGGCCGGCGGCGAGCTGGTCACCCTGGTCCTCGGCGACGAGGCGCCGCGGGCCGTCGCCGACCGGCTGGAGGCCCGCGTCCGGGAGGCCTACCTCGCCGTCGACACGGTGGTCTACCGGGGCGGCCGGCAGGGCGCCCTGCTGCTGGTCGGCGTGGAGTAGCCGGAGGAGTACGGGGCCGTTACGGCGCTCCCCTGGGCCGTTGTCAGTGGCGTGGTGTGCAATGGATCTCGTGCCCGCACTGCGAGAACCCCTGAAGAAGGTGCTCGGCCCCGCCACCGCGAAGGTGATGGCCGAGCACCTCGGCCTGCACACCGTCGGCGACCTCCTCCACCACTACCCGAGGAGATACGAGGAGCGCGGCCAGCTCACCCACCTCGCCGACCTGCCCATGGACGAGCACGTCACGGTGGTCGCCCAGGTCGCCGACGCCCGCCTGCACACCTTCGCCTCCTCGAAGGCCCCGCGCGGCAAGGGGCAGCGCCTCGAGGTGACCATCACGGACGGCAGCGGCCGCCTCCAACTGGTCTTCTTCGGCAACGGCGTCCACAAGCCCCACAAGGAACTCCTGCCGGGCACCCGCGCGATGTTCGCGGGCAAGGTCTCCGTCTTCAACCGCCGACTGCAACTGGCCCACCCGGCGTACGAGTTGCTGCGCGGCGGTGACGAAGAAGGCGACGCGGCCGAGAGCGTCGAGTCGTGGGCGGGCGCCCTCATCCCCCTCTATCCGGCCACCGCGAAGCTGGAGTCCTGGAAGCTCGCCAAGGCGATCCAGACGGTGCTGCCCAGCGCCCAGGAGGCCGTCGACCCGCTCCCCGGCTCCCTGCGCGAGGGCCGGGGCCTGGTCTCCCTGCCCGAGGCCCTGCTCAAGATCCACCGCCCGCACACCAAGGCCGACATCGAGGACGCCCGCGCCCGCCTGAAGTGGGACGAGGCCTTCGTCCTCCAGGTCGCCCTCGCCCGCCGCCGGCACGCCGAGTCCCAGCTCCCCGCCGTCCCCAGGAAGCCCGGCGCCGACGGGCTGCTCACCGCCTTCGACGACCGTCTCCCCTTCACCCTCACCGACGGCCAGCAGAAGGTCTCCCGGGAGATCTTCGACGACCTCGCCACCGACCACCCGATGCACCGGCTGCTCCAGGGCGAGGTGGGCAGCGGCAAGACCCTGGTCGCCCTGCGCGCCATGCTCGCCGTCGTCGACTCGGGCGGGCAGGCCGTGATGCTGGCGCCCACCGAGGTGCTCGCCCAGCAGCACCACCGGTCGGTCGTCGAGATGATGGGCGAGCTGGCCAGTTGGGGGCTGTGGCGCGAAGCGCCTCCGCAGAAGGGTGGTGGTGGGCGACGGGCGGGAATGCTGGGCGGCGCCGAGCACGCCACCAAGGTGGTGCTGCTCACCGGCTCCATGGGCGCCGCCGCCCGCCGCCACGCCCTGCTCGACCTGGCCACCGGCGAGGCGGGCGTCGTCATCGGCACGCACGCGCTGATCGAGGACAAGGTCCAGTTCCACGACCTCGGCCTGGTCGTCGTGGACGAGCAGCACCGCTTCGGCGTGGAGCAGCGCGACGCCCTGCGCGGCAAGGGGAAGCAGCCCCCGCACCTGCTCGTCATGACCGCCACGCCCATCCCGCGCACCGTCGCCATGACCGTCTTCGGCGACCTGGAGACCTCCGTCCTCGACCAGCTCCCGGCCGGCCGGTCCCCGATCGCCAGCCATGTCGTCCCGGCCGCGGACAAACCCCACTTCCTCGCCCGCGCCTGGGAACGGGTCCGCGAGGAGGTCTCGAACGGCCACCAGGCCTACGTCGTCTGCCCCCGCATCGGCGACGAGGACGACGCCCCCGAGAAGGGCGCCAAGCAGGCAAAGCAGTCCCAGCAGTCCCAGCAGCCCCCGGAGGGCGACGCCGACAAACGCCCCCCGCTCGCCGTCCTCGACGTCGCCGACGGCCTCGCCAAGGGCCCGCTCCAAGGGCTCAAGGTGGAGGTCCTGCACGGCCGGATGCAGCCCGACGACAAGGACGCGGTCATGCGCCGCTTCGCCGCCGGTGAGACCGACGTCCTGGTCGCCACCACCGTCATCGAGGTCGGCGTGAACGTCCCCAACGCCACCGCGATGGTGATCATGGACGCCGACCGCTTCGGCGTCTCCCAGCTCCACCAGCTGCGCGGCCGGGTCGGACGCGGCTCCGCTCCCGGCCTGTGCCTGCTGGTCAGCGAGATGCCCGAGGCGAGCGCGGCCCGCCAGCGGCTGACCGCGGTCGCGAGCACCCGCGACGGCTTCGAGCTCTCCCGCATCGACCTCGAACAGCGCCGCGAGGGCGACGTCCTCGGCCAGGCGCAGTCCGGCGCCCGCACCTCGCTGCGCGTCCTCGCCGTCATCGAGGACGAGGAGATCATCGCGGAGGCGAGGCAGGAGGCGGCGGCCGTCGTCGCCGCCGACCCCGAGCTCACCGGCCTGCCCGGGCTGCGCACGGCCCTTGAGGCACTGCTGGACGACGAGCGGGAGCAGTACCTGGAGAAGGGCTGAGAGACTGGCAACGGACACCGTCCGTCCACCCGAGCACACCGACAAGGACCCAGAAATGACCCGCGTGATCGCCGGCAAGGCCGGCGGACGTCGACTGGCCGTCCCGCCGGGAACCGGCACCCGGCCCACCTCCGACCGCGCGCGCGAGGGCCTGTTCTCCACCTGGCAGTCCCTGCTCGGCGGCCCGCTGGACGGCGAGCGGGTCCTCGACCTGTACGCGGGTTCCGGCGCCGTCGGCCTGGAGGCGCTCTCCCGCGGCGCCGGGCACGTCCTGCTCGTGGAGGCCGACCCTCGCGCCGCCCGCACGGTCCGGGCGAACGCCGACTCCCTCGGTCTGCCCGGCGCCGAGGTCCGGGCGGGCAAAGCGGAACAGATCATCCGCACCCCGGCCCCCGCCGAGCCCTACGACGTCGTCTTCCTGGACCCGCCGTACGCCGTCTCGGACGACGATCTTCGCGAGATCCTGCTCACACTCCGTACGGAGGGGTGGCTCGGGACGGAAGCGCTCGTCACCGTGGAGCGCAGCACCAGGGGCGGCGAATTCCGCTGGCCGCACGGCTTCGAAGCCATCCGGGCCCGTCGCTACGGCGAGGGAACGTTTTGGTACGGTCGCGCCGCCTCTACGTGCGAAGACGCACGATGACCGGACCGGAGAGCGAGGGAACTCAAGTGCGCCGTGCCGTCTGTCCCGGGTCGTTCGACCCGATCACCAACGGACACCTCGACATCATCGCCCGGGCCTCCAGCCTGTACGACGAGGTCTACGTCGCCGTGATGATCAACCAGGCGAAGAAGGGCCTGTTCGAGATCGAGGAGCGGATCGACCTCATCGGCCGGGTCACCGCCGAGTACGGGAACGTCCGCGTGGAGTCCTTCCACGGCCTGCTCGTCGACTTCTGCAAGCAGCGCGAGATCCCGGCCATCGTCAAGGGCCTGCGCGCGGTCAGCGACTTCGACTACGAGTTGCAGATGGCCCAGATGAACAACGGCCTCTCCGGTGTGGAGACCCTCTTCATCCCCACCAACCCCACCTACAGCTTCCTGTCGTCCTCCCTGGTCAAGGAGGTCGCGACCTGGGGCGGCGACGTCGCCCACCTGGTGCCGCCGCTGGTCCTCGAAGCCCTCACGGAGCGCCTGAGGAACCGCTGACCGCCCGGTCGTACGGCCACCGCCGCAGCCCACGGAGACTGACAACCCGTCACCCGGTGTCCCCGGGACACCCCGGGGTCGTACAGTCGTCCCGTCCGTCTCCAACACAGCTGTAGAGAGTGGCGAGCACACGGTGGACGTGCAGAACAAGCTCGACGAGATCACCGCGACGGTCTCCGGCGCCCGCGCCATGCCCATGTCGGCCTCGTGCGTGGTCAACCGCGCCGAACTGCTCTCGCTGCTGGAAGAGCTGCGCGCGGAGCTGCCCGGTTCCCTCGCCCAGGCGCAGGAACTGATCGGTGACCGCGAGCAGATGGTCGCGCAGGCCCGCCAGGAGGCCGACCGGATCATCGAGGGCGCGCACGCCGAGCGCGGCTCCCTGATCGCCGACACCGAGGTCGCCCGCCGCTCCCAGGCCGAGGCCGACCGGATCCTCACCGAGGCCCGCCAGGAGGCCGAGGAGGTCCGCGCCGAGGCCGACGACTACGTCGACTCCAAGCTCGCCAACTTCGAGGTCGTGCTCACCAAGACCCTCGGCTCCGTCGGCCGGGGCCGCGAGAAGCTCCTCGGCACCGGACCCGGCCTCGACGAGAACGGCTACGAGGACGAGGACGCCCCCGAGCGCAGCCACGACCCGGAGACCCTGCGCCGCGACGCCGACGCCTACGTCGACACCAAGCTCGGTGCCTTCGAGGCCGTCCTCGCCAAGACCCTGGACGCCGTCGGCCGCGGCCGCCAGAAGCTGCACGGCCGGATCGCCACCGACGACCTCGGCGCCCTCGCGGACGACCTGACCACCGTCCAGCACTCCAGCGACGCCGACTACCTCGCCGACCTCGCGGGCCTCGCCGACGCACCGGCCTCCGCCCCCGCCTCCGCCCCCGCCTCCCCCGAGCAGCAGGGGCAGCCCCAGTACGGCGAGCCGCAGCCCGTGGCGGCCCGGCTGCCGGCGCAGACGCCCGCGCAGGCCGTGCCGGAGATGCCGTCCCAGGAACCGGCGTACGGCTACGCCTCCCAGCAGCAGCCCGATCCGTACGCGGCCTACCAGCAGACCTACGACGGCGGACCGGACCCGTACGGCTACCAGCAGCAGGGCGCCGACCCGTACGCCTACCAGTACGACGGCGGGCAGCAGGCGTACGACGCACAGCAGGGCTACGCCCAGCCCCCGCAGCCCCCGCACGCCCCGCAGACCCATCCGCAGGCGCTCGACGAGACCAGCCTCTTCGACACCGGCATGATCAGCGCCGAACAGCTGCGGGCGTACGAACAGGGCCGCGGGCTCTAGGACCGCCCCCAGGGGCGAGGGGCCTGCCGGGCCGGATTGGGCCGAGAGCGAATGGTCCAGTATCCTGGCTCTTCGGTCGCGCGTACGTCCGCGATCGCCGCTGCCCGGGAACACCAAGGGCGGCACCCTCAACCCACGAAGACCGAAAGCAGGAATGGTTCTGAACGCGCGCCTCGACCACCGCGACCCCCTCGTGTTCGACACGCACGAGCTGGGACGGCGGCCCGGTGCGCTCCAGCGCCTGACCCGCACGGTCGACGCTCCCAAGGACTTCGGTCTCCAGGGAGTCATCGGAGTGCCGGAAGGCGCCCCGGTGGAGCTCGATCTCCGGCTCGAGTCGGTCATGGAAGGGGTGCTCGTCACAGGCACCGCCCGTGCCAGGGCCGAGGGGGAGTGCGTAAGGTGTCTGGAGCCGCTGGAGCAGCAGCTCGAAGCGGACTTCCAGGAGCTGTTCTCGTACCCTGACGCCGACGACCGTGGCCGCCCCGTGGCGGAACCGGGCGACGACGCCGAGGACGACGAGGACAGGTTCTTCGTCGAGGACGGACTGATCGGCCTCGAAGCCGTGCTGCGCGACGCGGTGGTGCTCGCACTGCCGATGCAGCCGGTGTGCCGGGAAGACTGCCAGGGTCTGTGCTCCGAGTGCGGAGTACGCCTGTCGGACGACCCGGACCACCACCATGACGCCGTCGACGTTCGTTGGGCGGCATTGCAGGGACTCGCCGGTTCACTCGGAGACGGCGAGAAGGACGAGATGAGCGGCGACGGGCCAGATTCCGCGGACGCCGCCGAGAAGCAGGAGAAGTAGCCGTGGCTGTTCCGAAGCGGAAGATGTCGCGCAGCAACACGCGCCACCGCCGGTCGCAGTGGAAGGCTGCGGTCCCCACCCTGGTTGCGTGCGAGCGCTGCCACGAGCCCAAGCTGCAGCACATCGCGTGCCCGGCTTGCGGCACTTACAACAAGCGCCAGGTCCTCGAGGTCTGAGCGGCTGGTGAGAGGCACTGTGTCAGTCCCCAAGAAGGCGGAAGACGCCAAGGCGGACCCACCCGCCAAGAAGAAGGCGGACACCCAGGCCTCGTCCCACACGCTTCTGGAAGGGCGGCTCGGCTATCAGCTCGAGTCCGCCCTTCTGGTGCGTGCACTGACCCACCGTTCCTACGCGTACGAGAACGGCGGTCTGCCGACGAACGAGCGGCTGGAGTTCCTCGGGGACTCCGTGCTCGGCCTCGTCGTCACGGACACGCTGTACCGCACCCACCCCGACCTGCCCGAAGGCCAGCTGGCCAAGTTGCGGGCCGCGGTGGTCAACTCGCGTGCGCTGGCTCAGGTGGGCCGCGGGCTCGAACTCGGCTCCTTCATCCGGCTCGGCCGCGGTGAAGAGGGCACGGGCGGCCGGGACAAGGCGTCCATCCTCGCCGACACCCTCGAAGCGGTGATCGGCGCGGTCTATCTCGACCAGGGCCTCGACGCGGCCTCCGAACTGGTGCACCGCCTGTTCGACCCGCTGATCGAGAAGTCCTCGAACCTCGGTGCCGGCCTGGACTGGAAGACCAGCCTCCAGGAACTCACCGCGACCGAAGGGCTCGGCGTCCCCGAGTACCTGGTCACGGAGACCGGCCCGGACCACGAGAAGACCTTCACTGCTGCCGCCCGCGTCGGAGGCGTCTCGTACGGCACCGGCACCGGCCGCAGCAAGAAGGAGGCGGAGCAGCAGGCCGCGGAATCCGCGTGGCGGTCCATCCGGGCCGCGGCGGACGAGCGCGCCAAGGCGACGGCCGACGCCGTCGACGCGGACCCCGACGAGGCGTCCGCCTCCGCCTGACCCACCCGTCGCACGGTCCGAACGCCCGCCCCGTCTCCGGGGCGGGCGTTCGGCTCGGCTCCGTCCACCAGCCCGGTCCATCCGAGGGGAAGCCATGCCCGAGTTGCCCGAGGTAGAGGTCGTACGGCGCGGCCTGGAACGCTGGGTCGCCCACCGGACCGTCGCCGACGCCGAGGTACTGCACCCGCGTGCGGTACGCCGGCACGTCGCGGGCCCCGACGACTTCGCCCAGCGCCTGAAAGACCACCGCATCGGCACGCCCAGCCGCCGCGGCAAGTACCTGTGGCTGCCCCTGGAGGACACCGACCAGGCCGTCCTCGCCCACCTCGGCATGAGCGGCCAGCTCCTGGTCCAGCCGCACGAGACACCCGCCGAGAAGCACCTGCGCATCCGGGTCCGCTTCGCCGACGCCCTCGGCACTGAACTCCGCTTCGTCGACCAGCGCACCTTCGGCGGCCTCTCCCTGCACGACACGTCCGCCGACGGACTGCCCGACGTCATCGCGCACATCGCCCGCGACCCGCTGGACCCCCTCTTCGACGACGAGGCGTTCCACCACGCCCTGCGCCGCAAGCGCACCACGATCAAACGGGCCCTGCTCGACCAGTCCCTGATCAGCGGCGTCGGCAACATCTACGCGGACGAGGCCCTCTGGCGCGCCCGCCTGCACTACGAACGCCCCACGGCGACCCTCACCCGCCCCCGCACCACCGACCTGCTCGGCCACGTCAGGGACGTGATGAACGCCGCCCTCGCCGTCGGCGGCACCAGCTTCGACAGCCTCTACGTCAACATCAACGGCGAGTCCGGCTACTTCGACCGCTCGCTCGACGCGTACGGCCGCGAGGGCCTGCCCTGCCGCCGCTGCGCCACACCTGTGCGCCGCCGGCCGTGGATGAACCGCTCCAGCTACTTCTGCCCGAAGTGCCAGCGCCCGCCACGGGTCACGCCGTAGGCATCCGCTGCTCGTCGTACCGCGCGCGAGAGGCCAGCACCTCGTCCATCCGCCCCTCGACGCACTCGATGAGCGCGAGCAGCCGCCCGGCCACCTCGTGGCCCAGCGCCGTGAGTTCGTAGTCCACCCGGGGCGGGTTGGTCGGCTGGGCCTCGCGGTGCACCAGTCCGTCGCGCTCCAGCGCGTGCAGGGTCTGGGCCAGCATCTTCTCGCTGACACCGTCCACCCGGCGCCGCAGCTCGTTGAACCGGAAGGACCCCTCGTACAGGGCGCCGAGCGTCAGCGCGCCCCAGCGTCCCGTGACGTGCTCCAGGGTGCCGCGCGAGGGACAGGCCCGGGAGAACACGTCAAACGGCAGATCCTGCTCCGCCGTGCGCTCCTGCGTGGTCGACATACCCCCAGCGTACGCGAGCACAGCGCCGCCCCGCGGACCGCGCTGAGCGGGAGAGAGCGCGGGAGCAGTGCCGGGGGAGCGCCGCCGGGGACGGTCAGTAGCCGAAGTCCTGGGTCCACCAGGGGCCGCCGGAGCCGAAGTGGACGCCGACTCCCAGGGTCTGGAAGTCGCAGTTCAGGATGTTGGCCCGGTGGTCGGGGCTGTTCATCCAGGCGTCCATCACGGCCTGGGCGTCGGCCTGGCCGCGGGCTATGTTCTCGCCGCCGAGGCCGGATATGCCCGCTGCCGACGCCCGGTCCCAGGGGGTGGCGCCGCTGGGGTCGGTGTGGTCGAAGAAGCCCTGGGTCGCCATGGCCCGGCTGAAGTCCTCGGCCAGTTCGCGCAGCGCGCTGTTCGCGGCCACGGGGCTGCAGCCGGCCTTGGCCCGTTCGTCGTTGACCAGCTTGAGCACCTGCGCCTGGGCGACGGCCTCCTCGGAGACCGCGGCGGGCGCGCTGGGCCTGGCGGGCTCCTTGGTGGCCGGGCGCGAGGGAGTGGCCGGCTTCGGCTTGGCGCTGGGAGGCGTCTTCGGCTTCTTGGTCTTCGACGGTGTCCCGGCCGGGGCGGCGGGCTTCGAGGCCGGTGCCGAGGCGGAGGGGGAGGCCGAGGACGGCGAGGTGGACGGGGAGGAGGACGGGGAGTCCTTGGCGGACTCCTCCTTCGTCGGGGACTGGGCGGACGAGGGGGAGCGGTCGGTGCCGCGGCTCGTGGCCGCGTCGTCGCCCCGGCCGGTGTCGGCGCTGCCCGAGGTGCCGCCCTGCTGGGACGGGCTGTTGGTCGGGGTGTCCTGGGCCTGCACCCGGTCGCCCCCGCCGCTGCCGCCGCCGATCCGGTAGTTGTCGAGGCCGGGCACCACGCCCGTGGCCACCGCCACCGTGCCGATGGCGACCGCGGCGGAGACACCGAGCAGGCCGGTGCGGACCGGGGTGGCCGCCTTCTTGCGGCGGCGACGGCGTCCTCCGCCGGGCTGCGAGCCGTCGGCGGGCGTGTATCCGTCACGGGGGAAGGCGACGGTGCGGCCGGCCTGCGGGCCCTCGCCGTCCGGGGCGTCGGCGAAGAGGTAGGCGTCGCTCCTGGCGCGGACCTCGGCGTACGCCTCGGGGTTCAGATAGGGAGCGATGCCCATCGTGGGGGCCTCGTCCGCGTCCGGAGCGAGCGGATCGCGGCGCCGTCCCGCCGTACCGTCCGGCTGGTGGCCCTCCGCGGCGCGGCCGGCGGCGGAGCGTCGGTGGCGTCCCATGTCCTGGCCTTCCTCGTCCTCGTCCTGGTCCTCGCGCTGGGCGTGCCCTCGCGGTCGACTGTGCTCACGATCAACACGAAACTCACACGATCGAGTGAGTTTCAAGTGAGATTCATTGGGTCGGGACGGTACCGCATGGCGCCAGGGGGTGAAGTGTCCCGCGAGACATTGACTGGTTAGGTTGCAGTCATGAGCGAGGATGTACGACTGGTCGCGTGGGTGCGCGGACAGGTCCAGGGCGTGGGATTCCGCTGGTTCACGCGGGCCAGGGCACTGGAACTCGGCGGGATGAGTGGTTTTGCTCTCAATTTGGGCGACGGCCGCGTGCAGGTCGTCGCGGAGGGCCCGCGCGAGCGCTGCGAGGGACTGCTCGAGTGGCTGCGCGGTGACGACACGCCCGGACGCGTGGACGGAGTCACCGAGATCTGGGACACACCCCGCGGAGGGTACGAAGGCTTCGCCATCCGCTGACGGCCCTCCGCGCGAGGGCCCGCGGGCACCGGATGAGGCCCTCCCCGCAGGGGTGGCCGGGGCGAAAACGGGCAGGTGGTTGCCAAGGGCGGCCGCTCGTGGGAGGCTCCGCACGCGAAATGACCGCCATGCCCCGAGGGGCCCGCAGGAGTCGCGGCGTCGCCGTTCGCCGGCCGCATGCCCCCGGGCGCCCGCCGATACGGGGCGTGATCGTGTTGACCGTCAAACTTTTTGGTGAGACGCTGAAAGCCCCGCGCACCTTAGCTGTTTGGCATGGTTGAACGGCAGCAAGAACTCCAAAGTGCCAAGCACCGCGGGTGCGATTCCCTCACGACCCACACCGCTTCGGTCGGTCACTCATTGTGGAGGACCATCCATCATGGCAAAGGCGCTTCTCGGTTACGTCGGCGGCTCCGACCCTCGACTCCTCGCCGAGATGCGACGGCTCCAGCAGCGCGTCCAGGACCTGGAATCCGAGCTCGGACGAATCCAGGCGGAGAACGACGCGCTGGCGGCTGCCGCTTCTCACGACAGGATCATGGAGAGCATGGAGAGCGTTGACGCACACCAGGCGGAGCCTGCGCTCACCTGATCACTGCATCGCTCCACCACGGCACGGCAGTGATCGGGCCCGCCCGTACCACCGCTCAGATGCCAGAGTCTGCAAGGGACGCTTCGGCGTCCCTTCTTTCTTTCCCCCCGTCTCGCCCGCCGTGTGTCCGTCCCCGCGCAACCTTTCACCCTCTTCAACGTCTGATGTGCCCTGCACGTTCACCGGTGAAACCGCGTCGGTTCACCGGTTCGTGGAGTGAGACAGACCCGAAAGGTAGAGTCCGACGGCGTGCACCTGAAGGCCCTGACCCTGCGCGGGTTCAAGTCGTTCGCCTCGGCGACCACGCTCCGGTTCGAGCCCGGCATCACCTGTGTCGTCGGCCCGAACGGCTCGGGAAAGTCCAACGTCGTCGACGCGCTCAGCTGGGTCATGGGCGAACAGGGCGCCAAGTCGCTGCGCGGCGGCAAGATGGAGGACGTCATCTTCGCCGGCACCACCGGCCGCCCGCCGCTCGGCCGGGCCGAGGTGTCGCTGACCATCGACAACTCCGACGGGGCCCTGCCCATCGAGTACGCCGAGGTCACCATCACGCGGATCATGTTCCGCAACGGCGGCAGCGAGTACCAGATCAACGGCGACACCTGCCGCCTCCTCGACATCCAGGAGCTGCTCTCCGACTCCGGCATCGGCCGCGAGATGCACGTCATCGTCGGCCAGGGCCAGCTCGACTCCGTCCTGCACGCCGATCCGATGGGCCGCCGGGCCTTCATCGAGGAGGCCGCCGGCGTCCTCAAGCACCGCAAGCGCAAGGAGAAGGCGCTCCGGAAACTGGACGCGATGCAGGCCAACCTCGCGCGCGTGCAGGACCTCACCGACGAGCTGCGGCGCCAGCTCAAGCCCCTCGGCCGGCAGGCCGCCGTCGCCCGCAGGGCCGCCGTCATCCAGGCCGACCTCCGGGACGCCCGGCTCCGGCTCCTCGCCGACGACCTCGTACGGATGCGCGAGGCACTCCAGGCCGAGGTCGCCGACGAGGCCGCGCTCAAGGAGCGCAAGGAGGCCGCCGAGCGGGAGCTGGGCAAGGCGCTGCGCCGAGAGGCGGACCTGGAGGACGAGGTGCGCCGGCTCACCCCGCGCCTCCAGCGCGCCCAGCAGACCTGGTACGAGCTGTCCCAGCTCGCCGAACGGGTGCGCGGCACCATCTCGCTGGCCGACGCGCGCGTGAAGAGCGCCACCTCCGCGCCGCCCGAGGAACGCCGCGGCCGCGACCCGGAGGAACTGGAGCGCGAGGCCGCCCGCGTCCGCGAACAGGAGGCCGAACTCGAAGCGGCCCTGGAGGCGGCCGAACACGCCCTGGAGGACACGGCCGCCCACCGCGCCGACCTCGAACGCGAACTGGCCATGGAGGAACGCCGCCTCAAGGACGCCGCCCGCGCCATCGCCGACCGCCGCGAGAACCTCGCCCGGCTCGGCGGCCGGGTCGGCGCCGCCCGCTCCCGTGCCGCCGCCGCCCAGGCCGAGATCGAGCGGCTGGCCCAGGCGCGGGACGAGTCCGGACAACGCGCGGCCGCGGCGCAGGAGGAGTACGAGACGCTCCAGGCCGAGGTCGACGGGCTCGACGCCGGCGACCAGGAACTCGCCGAGCGGCACGACGCCGCCAGGCGGGCGCTGACCGAGGCGGAGGCCGCGCTCGGCGCCGCGCGTGAGGCGGCCACCGCGGCGGAACGCGGGCGCGCCGCCACGCAGGCCCGGCACGAGGCACTCGCCCTGGGCCTGCGCCGCAAGGACGGCACCGGAGCGCTGCTCGCCGCCAAGGACCGCCTCACCGGACTGCTCGGTCCCGCCGCCGGACTCCTCACCGTGACGCCGGGCCACGAGGCCGCCCTGGCCATCGCCTTCGGCGCCGCCGCCGACGCCCTCGCGGTGACCTCCCCGGCGGCCGCCGCCGACGCGATCCGCCTGCTGCGCAAGCAGGACGCGGGCCGGGCCGCCCTGCTGCTCGCCGGCGCCCCCGACGACGTACCGCACGAGGCGCGCGGCGACGGACCGCCGCACGCCGCCGACCTGGTCCGCGGGCCCGCCGACCTGATGCCCGCCGTACGGCGGCTGCTGCGCGGGATCGTCGTGGTCGCCACCCTGGAGGACGCCGAGGACCTCGTCTACGCCCGCCCCGCGCTGACCGCCGTCACCGCCGACGGGGACCTGCTGGGCGCCCACTTCGCGCAGGGCGGTTCCGCCGGGGCGCCCAGCCTCCTGGAGGTGCAGGCGTCCGTGGACCAGGCCGCCGCCGAGCTGGCGGAGCTGGGCGTGCGGTGCGAGGAGCTGGCGGGGGAGCAGGAAGCAGCCGTGGGGCGACGGCGGGAGTGCGCCGCGCTCGTCGAGGAGCTGGGGGAGCGGCGCCGGGCGGCCGACCGGGAGAAGTCGTCCGTCGCCCAGCGGCTGGGGCGGCTCGCGGGTCAGGCGCGGGGCGCCGCCGGGGAGGCGGAACGGTCCGCCGCCGCGGCCGCCCGGGCGCAGGAGGCGCTGGACAAGGCGCTCATGGAGGTCGAGGAACTGGCGGAGCGGCTGGCCGTGGCCGAGGAGATGCCCGGGGAGGAGGAGCCCGACACCGCCGCCCGCGACCGGCTGGCCGCCGACGGTGCCAACGCCCGGCAGACCGAGATGGAGGCCCGTCTCCAGGTCCGTACCCACGAGGAGCGGGTCAAGGGACTGGCCGGACGCGCCGACTCCCTGGACCGGGCCGCCCGCGCCGAACGCGAGGCACGCGCGCGTGCCGAACAGCGGCGGGCCAGGCTGCGGCACGAGGCGGCCGTCGCCGAGGCGGTCGCCGCCGGCGCCCGGCAGCTGCTCGCCCACGTGGAGGTCTCGCTGACCCGCGCCGACGAGGAACGCACCCTCGCCGAAGCCGCCAAGGCCCGGCGCGAGCAGGAACTGACCGCCGCGCGCACCGCCGGGCGCGACCTCAAGGCGGAGCTGGACAAGTTGACGGATTCAGTTCACCGGGGCGAGGTACTCGGCGCCGAGAAGCGGCTGCGCATCGAGCAGCTGGAGACCAAGGCGCTGGAGGAACTCGGTGTGGAACCGGCGGGGCTCGCGGCCGAGTACGGCCCCCATCAAGAGGTGCCGCCCTCGCCCCCCGCCGACGGCGAGGTGCTCCCGGAAGACCCGGAGCACCCGCGCAACCGCCCGCGCCCCTTCGTCCGCGCCGAGCAGGAGAAACGGCTGAAGGCCGCCGAGCGCGCCTACCAGCAGCTCGGCAAGGTCAACCCGCTGGCGCTGGAGGAGTTCGCGGCGCTGGAGGAACGGCACCAGTTCCTCAGCGAGCAGCTGGAGGACCTGAAGAAGACCCGCGCCGACCTGCTCCAGGTCGTCAAGGAGGTCGACGAGCGCGTCGAGCAGGTCTTCACCGAGGCCTTCCGGGACACCGCCCGGGAGTTCGAGGGCGTCTTCAGCAGGCTGTTCCCGGGCGGTGAGGGGCGGCTGATCCTGACCGACCCCGACAACATGCTTACCACCGGCGTGGACGTCGAGGCCCGGCCCCCCGGCAAGAAGGTCAAGCGGCTGTCGCTGCTCTCCGGCGGGGAGCGCTCGCTGACCGCGGTGGCGATGCTGGTGTCGATCTTCAAGGCCAGGCCGAGCCCGTTCTACGTGATGGACGAGGTCGAGGCGGCGCTCGACGACACCAATCTGCAACGGCTGATCCGGATCATGCAGGAGTTGCAGGAGGCCTCGCAGCTGATCGTCATCACGCACCAGAAGCGCACGATGGAGGTCGCCGACGCGCTCTACGGCGTGTCGATGCAGGGCGACGGTGTGTCGAAGGTCATCAGCCAGCGGCTGCGTCAGTCCTGAGGACTCATTCTTCAAGACTTGAACACATAACCGCTTCGGTTCCCTTGAACTCACAGCTCTCGCCCTATTGACTTCGATACTTGAAGGCATATTCTCTGCAACGTTGCTTTTACCTTCAGGTTCCTTCGTCGGTGCCTCGAAGAGTGAACCGCCCCGGCAGCGTTGCCGGTAGCCCGAGGAGTACACGTGGCCAGCACATCGCAGGCACCCAGTCCAGGAGCCGGGACGGCTCACCCCGATCATCTCGGGCACGTCATCTTCATCGCGGCGGCGGCCGCGATGGGCGGCTTCCTGTTCGGCTACGACAGTTCCGTGATCAACGGCGCCGTCGAGGCCATCCGGGACCGCTACGACGTCGGCTCCGCGGTACTGGCCCAGGTCATCGCCGTGGCTCTGATCGGCTGCGCCATCGGCGCCGCGACCGCGGGCCGCATCGCCGACCGCATCGGCCGTATCCGCTGCATGCAGATCGCCGCGGTCCTCTTCACCGTCAGCGCCGTCGGCTCCGCACTGCCCTTCGCGCTGTGGGACCTCGCCATGTGGCGCGTCATCGGCGGCTTCGCCATCGGCATGGCCTCGGTGATCGGCCCCGCCTACATCGCCGAGGTCTCCCCGCCCGCCTACCGCGGCCGGCTCGGCTCCTTCCAGCAGGCCGCGATCGTCATCGGCATCGCCGTGTCGCAGCTGGTCAACTGGGGTCTGCTGAACGCCGCCGGCGGTGACCAGCGCGGCGAGCTGATGGGCCTGGAGGCCTGGCAGGTCATGCTCGGCGTCATGGTGATCCCGGCCGTCCTGTACGGCCTGCTGTCCTTCGCCATCCCCGAGTCCCCCCGCTTCCTGATCTCCGTCGGCAAGCGCGAGCGCGCCAAGAAGATCCTCGAAGAGGTCGAGGGCAAGGACGTGGACTTCGACGCCCGCGTCACCGAGATCGAGCACGCCATGCACAGCGAGGAGAAGTCCTCCTTCAAGGACCTCCTCGGCGGCAGCTTCTTCTTCAAGCCGATCGTCTGGATCGGTATCGGCCTGTCGGTCTTCCAGCAGTTCGTCGGCATCAACGTCGCGTTCTACTACTCCTCGACGCTGTGGCAGTCGGTCGGCGTCAACCCCGCCGACTCGTTCTTCTACTCGTTCACGACGTCGATCATCAACATCGTCGGCACCGTGATCGCGATGATCTTCGTGGACCGCATCGGCCGCAAGCCGCTCGCCCTGATCGGCTCCGTCGGCATGGTGATCGGGCTGGCGCTGGAGGCCTGGGCCTTCTCCTTCGACCTGGTCGACGGCAAGCTCCCGGCCACCCAGGGCTGGGTCGCCCTGATCGCCGCCCACCTCTTCGTCCTCTTCTTCGCCCTGTCGTGGGGTGTGGTCGTCTGGGTCTTCCTCGGCGAGATGTTCCCCAACCGGATCCGTGCCGCCGCCCTGGGCGTGGCCGCCTCCGCACAGTGGATCGCCAACTGGGCCATCACCGCGAGCTTCCCGTCACTGGCCGACTGGAACCTCTCCGGCACCTACGTGATCTACACGATCTTCGCCGCCCTCTCCATCCCCTTCGTGCTCAAGTTCGTGAAGGAGACCAAGGGCAAGGCCCTGGAGGAGATGGGCTGACCCCCGCCCCACCCCGAGCCCGGGGAGGAGGGCCAAGTCCCCGCTGCCCCTCTCCCCGTACCGTCCGCCGCCCCGCCCGGTCACTTCCGGGCGGGGCGGCGGTGTGCTGCGGCTCGTTGAACGTCAGACGGCCACGGTCTCGGCCCCGGGCTGCCCGGCCCGCTCCGCGCGCGCTCCCGGGACGACCAGCGCCGGCTTCGGCAGCACCGCGTACAGCAGGGCGGAGATCACGACCGTGGCCACCCAGCCCAGCCCGTACTCGCCGACGAAGTTGTTCGTGGCGAGCGGACCGGTGAACCAGTCGGACGTGGTGAACATCAGACCGGCGGCCAGGCCCACCGCCCAGGCGACGACCGCCGCGGGGGAGAAGCCGCCGCGGTACCAGTAGGCGCTGGTGCGGCCGGTGTCGGCCAGGGCCTCGCCGTCGTAC
Source organism: Streptomyces sp. NPDC059906 (assembly GCF_042730645.1). Classification (NCBI taxonomy): domain Bacteria; kingdom Bacillati; phylum Actinomycetota; class Actinomycetes; order Kitasatosporales; family Streptomycetaceae; genus Streptomyces; species Streptomyces sp. NPDC059906. The sequence continues at coordinate 11,875 of NZ_JBHWKU010000043.1, read as the reverse complement.
TCCCGGCCGCGCAGCATGTCCGCGCCGAACACGCCGACCCAGGCGGAGAAGGCGACCGCGAGCAGCGACAGGAACGCGATGAAGGACCCCATGAAGCTGGTCGCCACAAGCATCAGCACGCCGCCGAAGACCAGCGAGATCACGGCGTTGACCGAGACCGCCCAGTGCCGCGGGACCTTGAAGCCCAGGGTCTGCGCGGTGAACCCGGCCGAGTACATCGACATCGAGTTGATCAGCAGCATGCCGATCAGCGCGATCAGCAGGTACGGCACCGCGATCCAGGTCGGCAGGATCTCGCCCAGGAAGGAGACCGGGTCGGCGGCCGAGGCCAGATCCGGCGTGGAGACCGCCATGACCGCGCCCATCAGCACCATCGGCAGTACGACGATGCCCGCACCGCCGACCGTGACCCCGACGATCCCCTTCGAGGACGCCGTGCGCGGCAGGTACCGGGTGAAGTCCGGCGCGGACGGGATCCAGCTGACGCCGCCCGCCGCGATCAGACCCACACCCGTGATCATCGCGGCCACCGAACCGGCGGACCGGTCGAACACCGCGGACCAGTCGGTGTCGACCACCAGATAGCCGAGGACCAGCACCGAGAAGGCGCCGAAGAGGTACGCCGCGTACTTGTTGCACTTCTGCACGGCGTTGATGCCGAGCCCCGAGATCGCGAACGTCGCCACCACGAAGGCGAGCAGCGTCACCATGTCCAGCACGCTGTTGGCGCGGATGCCGAACACGATGTCCAGGACCGTGAGCAGTGCATAGGCACCGGTCACCGCGTTGATCGTCTCCCAGCCCCAGCGGGCGACCCAGATCAGCGAGCCGGGCAGCAGATTGCCCCGCTGCCCGAACACCGCACGGGACAGTGCCATCCCGGGAGCGCCGCCCCGCTTGCCGGCGATGCCGATCAGCCCGACCAGGCCGTACGACACGACCGGCGCGGCACCCGCGACGACCAGGGCCTGCCAGAAGTTGAGCCGGTACGCCACGACGAGGCTCGCGCCCATCGTGAGCAGCAGCACGCTGATGTTGGCGCCGACCCAGGTCGGGAACAGCTCGCGGGTCCGGGCGGTGCGCTCGTGGTCGGGCACCTGCTCGATGCCACGGGTCTCCAGGGCGCCTTCGTTCTCGGCGGTCTTGCTCATGTGGGGGGTCCGTGCCTCGATCGTGGGGAAGAGGGGGCGGTCGGGACTCTACGCGCGTTGACGCGGCCTTCTCCATCGTACTTTGCTCCGACTCGCTCCTTCCAGGGGCCTTTGTCCTTTGGCGGAAACCACAAGCGGCCGATAGCGGGGGGCCGTGCCGGGGGTCACGCATACTGGTCCCGTTATGGAAATCGTCATCCTTGCTGTAGTCATCGCCGTGGTCGTGATCGGCGCGCTCGGCGGGCTGGTCGTCGGCAGCCGCCGCAAGAAGCAGCTGCCCGAGCCGCCCCCCGCCGCGCCCGACATCACCGCCCCTCCGGCCGAGCCGCACGTCGGCGACGAGGCCGAGACGCCGCGCGACGAAACGCGCCGGACGATAGAGGAGGTCGACCTCCCGGACGGCGGCACCGCCACCGTCGAGGAGCCGCCCGTCGTCGAAGAGCTCGAGATCCCGCAGATCGAGGTTCCCGAGCCCACCGCCGGCCGACTGGTCCGGCTCCGTGCCCGCCTCTCCCGCTCGCAGAACGCCCTCGGCAAGGGCCTGCTGACCCTGCTGTCCCGGGAGCACCTCGACGACGACACCTGGGAGGAGATCGAGGACACGCTCCTCACCGCCGACGTCGGCGTGCAGCCCACCCAGGAACTGGTCGAGCGGCTCCGTGAACGGGTGAAGGTGCTCGGCACCCGCACGCCCGAGGAGCTGCGCACCCTGCTGCGCGAGGAGCTGATCACCCTGGTCGGCCCCGACATGGACCGCGAGGTCAAGACCGAGCCGGCCACGAGCAAGCCCGGCATCGTGATGGTCGTCGGTGTGAACGGCACCGGCAAGACCACCACCACGGGCAAGCTCGCCCGCGTCCTGGTGGCCGACGGCCGCAGCGTCGTGCTCGGCGCCGCCGACACCTTCCGCGCCGCCGCCGCGGACCAGCTCCAGACCTGGGGCGAGCGGGTCGGCGCCCACACCGTGCGCGGGCCCGAGGGCGGCGACCCCGCCTCCGTCGCCTTCGACGCGGTCAAGGAGGGCAAGGAGATGGGCTCGGACGTCGTGCTCATCGACACCGCCGGCCGCCTGCACACCAAGACCGGCCTCATGGACGAGCTGGGCAAGGTCAAGCGCGTCGTGGAGAAGCACGCGCCGCTGGACGAGGTGCTGCTCGTGCTCGACGCCACCACCGGCCAGAACGGTCTGATCCAGGCCCGGGTCTTCGCCGAGGTCGTGAACATCACCGGCATCGTGCTGACCAAGCTGGACGGCACGGCCAAGGGCGGCATCGTGGTCGCCGTCCAGCGCGAGCTGGGCGTGCCGGTCAAGCTGATCGGACTCGGAGAGGGCGCGGACGACCTGGCGCCGTTCGAGCCCGCGGCCTTCGTGGACGCCCTCATCGGCGAGTGACGCCGACTGCCGGCGCCCCGCGCCCGCACCCGGGCGAGAAGCGCCCGCCTCCCCTGCCGGGAGCCGGGCGCTTCGCTGTGCCGCGGGGGCATGGCGCCGCGGGGTGGGTGTGACGGCGGCTTGGGTGGTGCGAGGCGCGGTGGCTGGTGCCGGCGCCCGTGTCCGCCGAGTGGCGGGCACCAGGACGCGCGCGACGCTGCTCGGCCCGCAGGCGTGAGCAGGGGTGGCGGTGGCCGCTCCCGGACGGGACGGGGCCGGGTGTGTTTCGGCGGACGGGCATGCGGGCCTACCGGCGTGCTGGGCCTAGCGGCGTGCGGGCCTAACGGCGTGCTGGACGTGCTGGGCCTAGCGGCGTGCGGGCCTACCGGCGTGCGGGCGTGCGGCGTGCGGGCGTGCGGCGTGCGGTGTGTGCGGGCGTGCTGGCGCCGACGTGCCGGGCGGTTGGTGTTACCTCCGCGACCGGTGGGCCACGTACGCCAGCGTGCCCAGGAGCAGCCGGGCCGCCGGGGGCTTCGTGGCCGAGTCGAGGGCCGGGGGCCGCAGCCAGCGCACCGGGCCCCGGCCGCCGCAGTCCGAGGGCGGGGCCGTGAGGTACGTACCGGGGCCGAGGCCGCGCAGGTCGAGGGCGGACGGGTCGTCCCAGCCCATCCGGTACAGCAGCCGGGGCAGCTCGGCCGCGGCGCCCGGAGCGACGAAGAACTGGGCGCGGCCCTGCGGGGTCGCCGAGACCGGCCCGAGCGGGACGCCCATGCGCTCCAGCCGGGCCAGCGCCCGCAGCCCGGCGGGCTCGGCCACCTCGATCACGTCGAACGTCCGCCCGACCGCCAGCATCACCGCGGCCCCGGGGAACCGGGCCCAGGCCTCGCTCGCCTCGTCCAGGGTCGCCCCGGCGGGCACCCGAGGCGCGAAGTCCAGGGGGTGCGCGCCCGGCGCCGGACAGTCGGGCAGGCCGCACGAGCAGGCGCCCTGGGCGGTCCGGGCGCCCGGCACCACGTCCCAGCCCCACAGCCCGGTGAACTCGGCCACGACGGTGCACTCCGAGGCGCGGCCGCGGCGACGCGCGCCGGACCGGATCTCGCGCATGCCCCGACTGCTGCCGATGCCGATCGTGAAGCCCATGCCCCCTCCAACGGGTCCGACGCAGCGGCGGTTACGCAGCGGACGTGAAACGTGACTCTCTGCTTCCAAATCCCCAGTCCGACGCGGTTCAGACAGCGTCCGGAAGCACTCCGGGGTGGTGCGTCCGACGGTGCACGCCCCGGTGTGCACCGTTGCACCGACTGCCGGTTGGCCTATGTCAAGTGAATCGCGTCCCGGTCATCGCGAGTTCATTCGAAGGGGTGGCGAATGGTGGCGATTCCGCAATCGCCATGGCTGGACGAGTGATCGTAGGACTACTTTGTGTGCATGGAGCCTTGGGGCACATGCACTTGTGGGTATGCCGGAGGCAACCCGGCTTTCCGTTCGAAGGGTGCCAACCGCCGGACGGAGGGCCGTAACCACCGGCATTCTGATAGGGCTTGGCGCACTCGGCGACAGGTGGTCTCAGGGATGGGGGCGTTCCAGTGAGTGGCAACGGCGGAAGCGGTGCGAGCGCGGGGAGCGCGTCGCACGCCGACAAGCGCCCGAACGAGCTGCTCACCTCCTGGTTCGCCCGCAGCGGCTGGTCCAAGGGCGAGCTGGCCCGCCAGGTCAACCGCCGGGCCCGCCAGCTGGGCGCCAACCACATCTCCACCGACACCTCACGCGTGCGCCGCTGGCTCGACGGGGAGAACCCGCGCGAGCCGATCCCGCGGATCCTGTCCGAGCTGTTCTCCGAGCGGTTCGGCGTCGTCGTCTCCGTCGAGGACCTGGGCCTGCGTTCCACCCGCCCCACGCCCTCCGCGACCGGCGTCGACCTCCCCTGGACGGGCCCGCAGACCGTGGCCCTGCTCAGCGAGTTCTCGCGCAGCGACCTCATGCTGGCGCGGCGCGGCTTCCTCGGGAGCTCGCTGGCCCTCTCCGCGGGCCCGTCCCTCATCGAACCCATGCAGCGCTGGCTGGTCCCCACGCCCTCCGCCACCCCGCAGGCGGCCGGACCCGAGCCCGCGGCACCCGCCGCCCGCGCGCGCGGCCGCCTGTCCAGGCCGGAGCTCGACCTGCTGGAGTCCACGGCCGTGATGTTCCGCCGCTGGGACGCCCAGTGCGGCGGCGGTCTGCGCCGCAAGGCCGTGGTCGGCCAGCTGCACGAGGTCACCGACCTGCTCCAGGAACCCCAGACCGGGACCACCCGCGCCAAGCTCTTCAAGGTCGCCGCCGAGCTGGCCGAGCTGGCCGGCTGGATGTCGTACGACGTGGGGCTCCAGCCCACCGCCCAGAAGTACTTCGTGCTCGCCCTGCACGCCGCCAAGGAGGCCGGGGACCGGCCGCTCGGCTCGTACGTCCTCTCCAGCATGAGCCGCCAGATGATCCACCTCGGCCGGCCCGACGACGCCCTGGAGCTGATCCACCTCGCCCAGTACGGCAGCCGGGACTGCGCCAGCCCCCGCACCCAGTCGATGCTGTACGCGATGGAGGCCCGCGCCTACGCCAACATGGGCCAGCCCGGCCGCACCAAGCGCGCGGTGCGCATGGCGGAGGACATCTTCGCCGAGGCCGACGAGTGGGACGAGCCGGACCCCGACTGGATCCGCTTCTTCTCCGAGGCCGAGCTGTACGGGGAGAACAGCCACTCCTTCCGCGACCTCGCCTACGTGGCCGGCCGCAGCCCCGCCTACGCCTCCCTCGCCGACCCCCTGATGCGCAAGGCCGTGGACCTGTTCGCCAAGGACGAGGAGCACCAGCGCTCCTACGCGCTGAACCTGATCGGCATGGCCACCGTGCACCTGCTGCGCCGCGAACCCGCGGAGAGCACCGTCCTGGCCATGGAGGCCATGGGCATCGCCAAGAAGGTCCGCTCCGAACGCGTCAACACCCGCATCCGCAAGACCGTCGACACGGCCGTACGCGATTTCGGCGACCTCGGTGAGGTCGTCGACCTCACGGAACGGCTCGCCGTCGAGCTGCCGGAGACCGCCGAAGCGGTCTGAACCCCCACCAGCCCCGGCCGCGGCCGGCCCTCCCGAACTGCCCGACTCGGCTCCCCCATGCCAGGTCATTCGGAGGCCGCCGCGGCCGGCTTGTGCCCCGGCGCGGACCGCCCCGCCACGACGGCGACCGCACCGGCCCGCACCCGGCCGTTCACCCACGCGTAACACGCACCGTGCCTTCGTCACGGCGGCGAAACAACGAGGGGCTTCCACCGAAACCGCGCTGCGTCAATGTCGTGGCGCATAACCGGCCCACCCCTCACCGCCCGCCCGCCAGGCTTCGCCCCCACGGGGCCGTACCAACGACGAGGAGACGCCGATGGCTCCAGCCATCACGCTCGCCGCAGAGACGGAGCTCTCTGCCGCCAACACGGGCTTCATGCTCATCTGCTCCGCCCTGGTGATGCTCATGACCCCGGCCCTGGCCTTCTTCTACGGAGGCATGGTCCGCGTCAAGAGCACCCTGAACATGCTGATGATGAGCTTCATCAGCCTCGGCATCGTCACCGTCCTGTGGGTGCTGTACGGCTTCTCCATGGCGTTCGGCACCGACTCCGGCAGCGTCGTCGGCTGGAACTCCGACTGGGTGGGCCTGAGCAACATCGGGCTGACCGAGCTGTGGGACGGCTACACCATCCCCGTCTTCGTCTTCCTGGTCTTCCAGCTGATGTTCGCCGTCCTCACCCCCGCCCTGATCAGCGGCGCCCTCGCGGACCGGGTGAAGTTCACGGCCTGGGCACTCTTCATCGCCCTGTGGGCCACGATCGTCTACTTCCCCGTCGCCCACTGGGTGTGGGGCGCGGGCGGCTGGGCCTTCGAACTGGGCGTCATCGACTTCGCCGGCGGTACGGCCGTGCACATCAACGCCGGTGCCGCCGCGCTCGGCGTGATCCTCGTCATCGGCAAGCGGGTCGGCTTCAAGAAGGACCCGATGCGCCCGCACAGCCTCCCGCTGGTCATGCTCGGCGCCGGTCTGCTCTGGTTCGGCTGGTTCGGCTTCAACGCCGGGTCGTGGCTCGGCAACGACGACGGCGTCGGCGCGCTGATGTTCGTCAACACCCAGGTCGCCACCGGCGCCGCGATCCTCGGCTGGCTCGCCTACGAGAAGATCCGGCACGGCGCCTTCACCACCCTGGGCGCGGCCTCCGGCGCCGTCTCCGGCCTGGTCGCCATCACCCCGGCCGGCGGCGCCGTCTCCCCGCTCGGCGCGATCGCCGTCGGCCTCATCGCCGGTGTGGTGTGCGCCATGGCCGTCGGCCTGAAGTACCGGTTCGGCTACGACGACTCCCTCGACGTGGTCGGCGTCCACCTCGTCGGCGGCATCCTCGGCTCGCTGCTCATCGGCTTCTTCGCCAGCGGCAAGGGCCAGTCCGACGTCGAGGGCCTCTTCTACGGCGGCGGCCTCGACCAGTTCTGGAAGCAGTGCGCGGGCGTCTTCGGCGTCCTCGCCTACTCCCTGGTCGTCTCCGCGGTCCTCGCCTTCCTGCTGGACAAGACGATCGGCATGCGGGTGTCCGAGGACGTCGAGGTGGCCGGCATCGACCAGGCCGAGCACGCCGAGACCGCATACGACTTCAGCGGCGCCGGCGGCGGTGCCGCCCGGACGACCGCCACGCCGGCCGCCTCCACGGCCGCGTCGGCCCCGAGCAAGAAGGTGGACGCATGAAGCTCATCACCGCCGTCGTCAAGCCGCACCGGCTCGACGAGATCAAGGAGGCCCTCCAGGCCTTCGGGGTCCACGGCCTGACCGTCACCGAGGCCAGCGGCTACGGCCGCCAGCGCGGACACACCGAGGTCTACCGGGGTGCCGAGTACACCGTCGACCTGGTGCCCAAGATCCGCATCGAGGTCCTGGTCGAGGACGACGACGCCGAGCAGCTGATCGACGTCGTCGTCAAGGCGGCCCGCACCGGCAAGATCGGCGACGGCAAGGTCTGGGCGGTCCCGGTCGACACGGCCGTACGGGTCAGGACCGGCGAGCGCGGACCCGACGCGCTCTGAGCAGCTCTGGGCCAGCTCCGAAGCACGACAACGGAACGGGAGTCGCCGGGTGACGAGTACGGGCGTGACGGACGAAGCAGAGGGCTCGGGACCCGGCGGCTACGCGGCGGCCCGGCTGCGCCTCCTCACCGAGGGGGCGCGGTCCGGGCCGCCGCGCCGCAGGGCGCTGGCCGAACTGACGGACGGCTGGCTGGCGGGCCTCTTCGGCGCGGCCACCGAGGGGCACCCGGGGGTCTCGCTCGTCGCGGTCGGCGGCTACGGGCGCGGCGAGCTGTCCCCGCGCAGCGACCTTGACCTGCTCCTGCTGCACGACGGCCGGGACGACAAGGCCGTCGCCGCCCTCGCCGACCGCCTCTGGTACCCGGTCTGGGACCTCGGCATCGACCTCGACCACTCCGTACGCACCCCGCAACAGGCCCGGAAGACGGCGGGCGAGGACCTCAAGGTCCACCTCGGTCTCCTGGACGCCCGCCACCTGGCCGGAGACCTCGGCCTGACCGCCTCCCTGCGCACCGCCGTCCTCGCCGACTGGCGCAACCAGGCCCCGGGGCGCCTCCCTGAACTCCGCGACCTGTGCGCCGAGCGCGCCGAACGCCAGGGCGAGCTGCGGTTCCTGCTCGAACCCGACCTCAAGGAGGCCCGGGGCGGCCTGCGCGACGCCACCGCGCTGCGTGCCGTCGCCGCCTCCTGGCTCGCCGACGCCCCGCGCGAGGGACTCGCCGAGGCCCGGCGGCGGCTGCTCGACGTACGCGACGCCCTCCACCTGGCGACGGGCCGGGCGACCGACCGGCTGGCGCTGCAGGAACAGGACCAGGTGGCGGCCGAACTGGGCCTGCTGGACGCCGACGCGCTGCTGCGACAGGTGTACGAGGCGGCCCGCGTCATCTCCTACGCGGGCGACGTGACCTGGCGCGAGGTGGGCCGCGTGCTCCGCTCGCGGTCCGTACGGCCGCGGCTGCGCGCCATGATGAACGCAAGGAACGGAAGGAACGGAAGGAACGGCGGGAAACCGGTCGCCGAGCGCTCCCCGCTCGCCGAGGGCGTCGTGGAGCAGGACGGCGAGGTGGTACTCGCCCGCACCGCGCGCCCCGAACGCGACCCCGTACTCCCGCTGCGCGCCGCGGCCGCCGCCGCGCAGGCCGGACTCCCGCTCTCCCGGCACGCCGTACGGCGCCTGGCGGCCACCGCGCGCCCCCTGCCCGCGCCCTGGCCCGCCGAGGCACGCGAGCAGTTGGTGACCCTGCTGGGCTCCGGCCGGCCCACGGTGCAGGTCTGGGAGGCGCTGGAGGCCGAGGGCCTGGTCACCCGGCTGCTGCCCGACTGGGAGCGGGTCCGCTGCCGCCCGCAGCGCAACGCCGTGCACCTGTGGACCGTGGACCGGCACCTGATCGAGACCGCCGTCCGCGCCGCCGGGTTCACCCGCCGGGTGCACCGCCCCGACCTGCTGCTGGTCGCCGCGCTGCTGCACGACATCGGCAAGGGCTGGCCCGGCGACCACTCCGTGGCCGGCGAGACCATCGCCCGGGACGTCGCCGCCCGCATCGGCTTCGACGGCGCGGACACGGCCGTCCTGGCCACCCTCGTACGCCACCACCTCCTGCTCGTGGAGACCGCCACCCGGCGCGACCTAGACGACCCGGCCACCGTGCGCGCGGTCGCGCAGGCGGTCGGCACCGAGCACACGCTGGAACTGCTGCACGCGCTGACCGAGGCGGACGCGCTGGCCACCGGTCCTGCCGCATGGTCGTCCTGGCGCGGCTCCCTCGTCGGCGACCTGGTCAAACGGGTCGCCGGAGTGCTGGCCGGGGAGCCGCCGCCCGAGGCCGAGACCGCAGCCCCCACCGCCGAACAGGAGCGGCTCGCGGTCGAGGCCTTCCGCACCGGCGGTCCGGTACTGGCGCTGCGGGCCCAGGCGGAGCCGCCCGCCGATTCCGCCCCGGCCCCCTCCTCTCCCTCGTCGGCCGACGGTCCCGAGCCCCTCGGCGTGGAGCTGCTGATCGCCGTACCCGACCAGGCGGGTGTGCTTCCCGCGGTGGCCGGGGTGCTGGCCCTGCACCGGCTGACCGTCCGCACCGCCGAGCTGCGGTCCCTGCCGCTGCCGGACGGCGTCGAGGGCTCCGTCCTGCTCCTCGACTGGCGGGTCGCCGCCCAGTACGGCTCCCTGCCCCAGGCCGCCCGGCTCCGTGCCGACCTGGTCAGGGCCCTGGACGGCACCCTGGACATCGCCGCCCGGCTCGCCGAACGGGACGCCGCCCACCCCCGGCGCCGTGGCGTGGAGCCGCCCCCGCCCCGCGTCACCGTCGCCCCGGCCGCGTCCCGGCTGGCCACGGTGATCGAGGTCCGCGCCCAGGACGCGCCGGGACTGCTGTTCCGGCTCGGGCGGGCACTGGAGGCGGCGGGGGTGCGGGTACGGAGCGCGCACGTGTCGACGCTGGGGGCGAACGCGGTGGACGCCTTCTATGTGACGCGGGGCGAGGGTGCGCCGTTGCCCGGGGACGAGGCGGCGTCGGTGGCCCGGGAGCTGGAGGAGTCGCTGCGGGGGTGACCGTCCGCTCTCTGCAGCGGGCAGGGACACTTTGCTTGCCGGGCCGGATACCCTGGAGGGCGACCCACACCAACGCCGACGCGAGGACCTACGCCGCCGTGTTCGATACTCTCTCCGACCGCCTCTCAGCGACCTTCAAGAGCCTGCGTGGCAAGGGGCGGCTGTCCGAGGCGGACATCGACGCCACGGCCCGCGAGATCCGCATCGCGCTGCTTGAGGCCGACGTGGCGCTCCCCGTCGTGCGTGCCTTCATCAAGAAGGTCAAGGAGCGCTCCCTCGGCGCCGAGGTCTCCAAGGCGCTGAACCCCGCCCAGCAGGTCCTCAAGATCGTCAATGAGGAACTGGTGGGCATCCTCGGCGGCGAGACCCGCCGCCTGCGCTTCGCCAAGCAGCCGCCGACCGTGATCATGCTGGCCGGTCTCCAGGGCGCCGGTAAGACCACCCTCGCGGGCAAGCTCGGCCACTGGCTCAAGGAGCAGGGCCACTCCCCGCTGCTCGTGGCCTGTGACCTCCAGCGCCCCAACGCCGTCAACCAGCTGAGTGTCGTCGCCGAGCGCGCCGGTGTCGCGGTCTACGCCCCCGAGCCGGGCAACGGCGTGGGCGACCCGGTCAAGGTCGCCAAGGACTCCATCGAGTTCGCCAAGGCCAAGGTCCACGACCTGGTCATCGTCGACACCGCCGGCCGCCTGGGCATCGACCAGGAGCTGATGCAGCAGGCCGCGGACATCCGCGACGCGGTCTCGCCGGACGAGATCCTCTTCGTCGTCGACGCGATGATCGGCCAGGACGCGGTCAACACCGCCGAGGCCTTCCGCGACGGCGTCGGCTTCGACGGCGTGGTGCTCTCCAAGCTCGACGGCGACGCCCGCGGTGGTGCGGCCCTGTCGATCGCCTCGGTGACCGGCAAGCCGATCATGTTCGCCTCGAACGGCGAGAAGCTCGACGACTTCGACGCCTTCCACCCGGACCGGATGGCCTCCCGCATCCTCGACATGGGTGACCTGCTCACCCTGATCGAGCAGGCGGAGAAGACGTTCAGCCAGGAAGAGGCCGAGAAGATGGCCTCCAAGCTGGCGTCCAAGAAGGGCCAGGACTTCACCCTGGACGACTTCCTGGCCCAGATGGAGCAGGTCCGGAAGATGGGCTCCATCTCGAAGCTGCTCGGCATGCTGCCCGGCATGGGCCAGATGAAGGACCAGATCAACAACCTCGACGAGCGCGACGTCGACCGCACGGCCGCCATCATCAAGTCGATGACCCCGGGCGAGCGCCAGGAGCCGACGATCATCAACGGCTCGCGCCGGGCCCGTATCGCCAAGGGCTCCGGTGTCGACGTGAGTGCGGTCAAGTCGCTCGTGGAGCGGTTCTTCGAGGCCCGCAAGATGATGTCCCGCATGGCCCAGGGCGGCGGCATGCCCGGGATGCCGGGGATGCCCGGCATGGGTGGCGGCCCCGGGCGGCAGAAGAAGCAGCAGAAGAAGGCCAAGGGCAAGCAGCGCTCGGGCAACCCGATGAAGCGCAAGCAGCAGGAGCAGGAGGAGGCCGCCCGCCGCGCCGCCGCCGCGCAGAACGGGGGCGCGCTGGGGCTGCCGCAGCAGGGCGGGCAGGACTTCGAGCTGCCGGACGAGTTCAAGAAGTTCATGGGCTGACCGCCCGTTCGGGTGCGGTACGTCGCCGGGGCGCCTCCTGCCGCAGGGGGCGCCCCGGCGACCTACAA
>NZ_JBHWKU010000042.1:60676-64598 GCF_042730645.1 Streptomyces sp. NPDC059906 | reverse complement strand
CAGCCCCCGAAGGCGGCGCGCGCCGCGGCCGGCCCCCGGCGCCGGTCTGTGGCCACGGCGCACGGGTGCTTGTGAGCCGCGCGGTCACCAGTACATGACCGCCGTCTCGCCCGCACCCCACGAGGAGTACAGGCGCACCCGGACGACATAGCGGCGGCCCTTGACGAAACGGGCCCTGATCGTGGCGTTGCCGGGGCTTCCCCCGTCGTCCTGTCCGGCGAAGTAGCGGGGCACACCGTCCCGCTCCTCGAAGACGACGACGACGGCGTCGCTGTCACCGAAGGCGCCCACGGTGTACTCGCGGGTCTCCGGCGGATCCACGCGGAAGTCGGCCTGCTCGCCGGGCCCGAGACCCAGCGGCACCGAGCGGAACGGCACCAGCGGACCGGGCCGGCCGGTGGGCGGGTACCAGCGCAGGGCGAACTCCTTGTCGGCGGCGGAGAGCGTACCGGGCGGGCGCAGGCCAGAACGGTAGTGCTCGGGCTCCAGTATCAGGCCCGAGGCGAACGGGTACTCCATGATCGACTGCGGGTCCCAGACCGGGCCGTTGGCCTCGTCGCCGTCGAGCTTGCGCAGGATGTTGTGGAAGGTCCGCTCCCGGCTCCAGTGGTTGGGCGGGCCCGCCAGCTCGGCGTAGACGGCCTCGTCGTCCCACAGGATGCCCGCGAACGGGCTCTGGTGCTCGTGCAGCATGCCGAGCGCGTGCCCGATCTGGTGCAGGGCCGTCGCCCGCTCGCCCGGCGCGGTCAGGTCCCAGCCGAAGTTCATCGTACGGTCGTTCAGACCGACCCCGAGCGCGTCCTTGCCCACCGCCGACCAGGACCCGTCGCCGGGCTGGAAGCCGATGCGCAGCTCCGCCTCAGACCGGTCGCGGACCTCTTCGAGGCCGAGCCCGATGCCCAGGTCGCGCCACTCCCGGAAGCAGTCGCGCACCACGTCCCGCTGTTCCTCGGTCCCCGCCCACGAACCCCGCCGCGGCCGCCCGGTGCCCGGCATCGGGACCACCGAGGCGTCGGTGTCGCCGCCGAGGAAGCAGTAGTGCAGCACGGTGGCGTTGACCCACATCCGCTGCCCGCCGACGAGCGCGGCGACGCGCTCGACGGCCAGCCCCGGCGGAAGCACCGGGGCAGGCTGCCGCGCGAGCGAGCAGTAGCGTGCGGTCATGGGCATCAGGGTGCCGTCCGGACCGTCCCCGGCGCCTGAGTCGGGGGGTACTCAAGTCACCCTGTATCAGGGATGAGTATGCCGACTCATGTTGCCGTGACGACTTCTCTGCGGGACCCGAAGAGGCTGGAGACCCCCTGGCCGTTCACCGGTCGGGCGGACGAACTGGAGCTGGTGCGCGGGTCCGTGGCGGCCGGAAGGGGCGGCCTCGTGGTGACGGGCCCGGCGGGCGCGGGCAAGACCAGGCTGGTGACGGAGGCCGTGCGCGGCACCGACTGCGCCCGCGCCGCCGGGACGCCCGAGACCCGGGACATCCCCTTCGCCGCCTTCGCCCACCTGCTGCCCGAGGGGGTCACCCTGCACCGCGCGGTACACCTCCTGTCCGGCGTACGGCTGCTGCTGGTCGACGACGCGCAGCTGCTCGACGCCGCCTCGGCCGCCCTCGTGCACCAGCTCGCCGTGCACGGCCGCACCCGCCTCCTGGTCGTCGCCACCGACGGCGCGTCCGTACCGGACGCGGTGTCCCGGCTGTGGTCCGGTGAGCTGCTGCCGCGCCTCGCCCTGGAACCGCTGCCCCGCGAGGAGACCGCCGAACTGCTCGCGGCCGGCGCGGACACCGTCCTGGAGCCGCTCACCGTCGACCGGCTGCACCGCCTGTGCCGGGGAGACCTGCGGCTGCTGCGTGAACTGCTGACCGCCGTCCGCGAGGGCGGCCTGCTCGTGCCGGTGCCGGACACGGACCAGTGGGCGTGGCGCGGACCGGTGCCGGTCACCCCGGCGGTCCGCGAGCACACCGCCCAGGTACTCGACCGCCCCCGCACCGAGGAGCGGGAGACGCTCGAACGGCTCGCCTTCGCCGAGCCCCTGCCCCTGGACCTGGACCTGGACCTGGACTTGGACTTGGACGCGTTCGACGTACGGATCCTGGAGAACCTGGAGGCCGAGGGCCTGGTCACCGTCGACGACCACGGCGCCGGGCGCCTCGCGCACCCCCTGCACGGCCCGGTGCTGCGTGCTGCCGCGGGCCGGCTGCGGACCCGGCGCCTGGCCGCCCGCCCCCCGGGCCGGACCGGCCCCGCCCTGGAGGCGGAGCGGGCCGCCCTCGTCCTGCGCATCGAGCAGGCCGACGTACGGCCGGTCGAGGCCCCCGTGGGGGAGTGGCTGGCCGCCGAGGATGTGCCGCTGCCGGCCGGGTACGCGGCGCTGCGGGCCCGGTTCGCCCGGTTGGGCGGGCGGCTGCGCGACGCCGCGGCCTGGGCCCGCGAGGGCCTGCGGACCGACCTCGACGACCCCGACTGCCGTACCGAACTCGTCCTGGCCACCGCGCAGTCGGGCGACGGGGCGCGGGTCGGCGCGGAGGCCGCCGTCGCCTGGGCCGCCGCCGCGCGCGGCGACCTCGACGAGGCGGTCCGGACGGCCGACCGGGGCGACCCGTACGACGCCGTCCGGCTCGGCGCGCCCGAGCGTGCGGCCGGCCGGCTGACCGGCGTCTTCGCCGCGCACGCCGACGCCCTCGCGCGCGAGGACGGACCCGCGCTCGACCGGGCCGCCGACGAGTTGGAACGGCGCGGATTCCTGTTGTTCGCGGCCGAGGCGAGCGCCCAGGCGGTCCCCGTCCACCGCGACCCGCGGGCCGCCCGCACCGCGCGGACCCGGGCCGCCGCCCTCGCCCGGCGCTGCCAGGGCGCCCGCACCCCCGCGCTGTCCGGCCTGGTGCTCGGCGAACTCACCGCCCGGCAGCGGCAGATCGTCACGCTCGCCGCCGCGGGCCTGAGCAACCGGCAGATCGCGGAGCGGCTGACCCTCTCCGTCCGCACCGTCGGCAACCACCTCTACGGCGCCTACACCCGCCTCGGCGCGGGCGACCGCGGCGCCCTGCCGTGGCTCATGGAACTGCCCGAGCCCCAGCCCGCCTGACCCGGCGGCCGGGTACCGGGGCGGGTTCAGGCCGCCCCGAACGCCGTGAACGCCCACCCCGTCGCCTGGTGCACCGCGTCGCCCGGCAGCGCGGCCCGCGCGTCGCGCAGCGCCTCCGCCAGGGACAGACCGGCCTCCAGCCCCTTGTGCAGCGCGAGCATCAGGGGCACCACCGCGGCGTCGTTGACCGGCGCGGTGCACGCCACCACCCCGGCCGTGCCCAGCGGCAGCAGGGCGGTGACCAGGCCGAGCAACTCGTCGGCGCCGACCGAAGCGAAGCGCGCGGTGTCGCAGCAGGGCAGGATGATCCGGTACGGGCTGCGGTCGAGCCGCTCGAAGTCGTGCACGATGAGCGGCCCGTCGGCCATCCGCAGCGACGAGAACAGCGGGCTGTCCGCGCGGAAGGTCCCGTGCGCCGCGATGTGCGCCAACGCGGCCCCGTCCAGTTCCCGCAACACGCCGGGCACCCGGGCGTCGTCGCCCTCCAGCACGACGGTGCCGCACCGCACGGCGGCGCCGGTCCCGGGGCCACCGGAACGCGCCTGCCGGGCGGCGTCGGCCTCCCGACCGACGACCTCCCCGCCGACGCCGACGCCGACGCCGACGCCGTCGACAAGCAGCGAAGCCCGTCTCTCGCCGCCGTCCGCCGCGGCCGGCTCCGCCCGCCCCCCGCGCTCCCACCCACCCCGCGACGGCACCGGGAGCGCCCCGGCGGCCCGCCCGCGTTCGCCGCGGTGGGGCCCGCCCTGCGACGGCACTCGGCGCATTCCGGTCGACGTGGGGTGTCCGCCGCGGTCCGGCGTGGCCTGCGGCGGCACTGAAGGGGTGCCGGGCGGCGGTT